>SCKS01000063.1 GCA_004124465.1 Fidelibacterota bacterium | reverse complement strand
GTCTCTCGGCTCCGCATTCCCCGCCCACTGCAAATAAGTACACTGATCCTCATAATAAAAAGGACTGGGAAACGATTTCATTTTTACCAATTTTCCATCATAATCATCGATGCCGAACCGACCAAGGAAGTAGTTGAACTCGGAATTGAGAGAGAGCGTTGCTGAAGTGACAACAGAGGCGTCAGTAGTATCGAAAACGAGGGATCGAAGGTTTGGCCCTGTATCAATGGGAACAGCATTCAGGCTGATCTCTAATTTTTCCCTAATAAATTTTCCTGTCTCCCAATAAACCCAATCTTCTCGCTGTTCATCTGAAACAACGTTGAGTGTATTTGCCAGTGATATAATGCTCTCAGCTACTCGATCAATTATGCCGGACACTTCAGCATCTCTTAGCACATCTGGCGTTTCCGTTATAACAGATTGCAGTCGGGTGGCGACAGCAACACCACCAGTAAAAGCTTCTCGCAAAGCGCTCAGCTCTTTCTCCAGCTCCGTGAAATGTTCACTGAAACTCCTGATCCTCACGGAATGATCATAGCTAACCTTATTTGAATAGTTCCTTGCTCCGTTCTTTGCCAATGTATCAAAGAATCGCTTACTGGTCTCAATTAACAGTTCCGCGGCATTACGGAGAGATAAGAAATATTGAGATGCTTCTGGTACCGATGTGGAAATAATATCCATCTGTTTCTTGATACGCTTCCCCCGTGTGGATGACTTAGACAAAACAGAAAGTTGATCAGCAATGATCCTACTACTCATTGTCACTTGGAAGTGACCATATGCAACACGAATGAGATTGTGAGCTTCATCAATCACTACAGTTTTCAATGAAGGTAGAATGTTCTGGTTTTCCAATTCATAAAGGAGAAATGAATGATTCACAACAACTATATCTGCGTTCTGCGTCGTATCTCTGAGCGGCCCTAGGAAGCAGCCCTCTTTTTGATTGCAAACACGAGGTGTGCAAAAACCGGGCTCGCTCTGAATCAAGGATCTTAAGCGATATGATTTCCTCTTTAAAAAACCGGTACACTCCTCAAAGTCGCCTGATTTTGTCCACTGAAGCCAGATGAGAATAACAATCAGTGACTGAACCTCCTGTTCAGAAAGCAGAGTCCGGGCGTCCGCGATTACGCGATCGACCCTGGTGAGGCAGACATAATTGTGGCGACCTTTTATGAGGGTGGCTGAAAAGGAAACATCCAGCGCCACCGCCAGTTTCGGAATTTCCCTCTGGAATAGTTGGTCCTGCAGAGGTTTTGTGTGACAGGAAATAATGACAGGTTCTCCCCCTTCTGCTAACGCCGTTCTCAGGGATGACATGAGATAAGCCAGCGATTTTCCCAGACCTGTTCCCGCCTCAATCAAACCAACAGCACTTTCATCAAAAATATCCTTCACGAAGTCGGCGTAGTTGATCTGGCTCTCTCTCACTTCATACTCGCTATCGGAGAAGGAACGGGCCAGAAGGCCGTCACTGGCAAAGAATTCACCAGCGCTGGCCGGAAGTGACTTCCTGCTCCCCTCGTGTTGGAAAATATGTGGCGGTAACACCTTATCAACATCGCTCTTAATCAAACCTTCTTTCATGTTACCGCTTTTTGCTAGTTCCTTGCCCAGGTTGATGTAAAGAGTTTTGTTGTAGAACATTTTCCCCTCAGTGGCGGAAAGAATTTTCTGGATCACTGGTAATGGATATGAGGCCGCTTCCCGAACCAGCTTCAGAAACAACTGTCCAAGTATCTCTGTGTCCGCCAGAGCTCGGTGAGTATCTTCACTGTCTGAACCCAAATATTCAGCAATGGTCCCAAGCTGATGATTGGGCAGAAAAAACAAAAACGCTTGAGCAAGAGGCACTGTATCGTACCCTTCGTTCTTAACCTCTTGGGATAGGTAATTCAGTTTGAGGTCACTAAGAAATGATAAGTCAAATGGGAGATTGTGAGCAACGATGGGATGATCTCCAATAAAATTAAACATTTTTTCGACTATCTTATCCTCATTGGGAGCATCCTTAACCATCTCATCGGAAATACCGGTTTTCCTTACAATTTCCGGCGGAATAGGGCGCTGGGGATTGACCAATGTTTGAAATGAATCCGATGCAACGCCCTCCTCAAAGCGGACGGCGGCAAATTCTGTGATCTTGTCATCAGACGGATTAAGACCGGTGGTCTCAAAATCGAATGCGATGAAAGTATGAAGACCTAGTTTACTTAGAAGTTCCGCAAGTTCCATTAAACACCAGCGAATACCTTCATGACATCAACTAACAGAGAGGGCTTTTTGAAGATAGCTTTGCGGAATACTTTCCCAATGGTGCGTTCTTCAGGCGGAATTTTTTCTACCGCATCGCAAATGCTGTTTAGCTCCTCATCAGTTAGCTTGCTTACAGTTTCTTTTATGGAATAGAAACGCTCATGATTTCTTCCACCAACTTTGTGCCACTTTTTGGCATAACGGTTTAGATATTTTTCGGATGTGTCGCCTTCTTTGATGGCTTCAGCAGCTGTTTCACCCGCCAGCATGCCACCACGCATGCCGGGAACAATCCCTCCACCTGTCATGGGATTCACCATATGAGCGGAATCACCGGCCAGCATGAGACCATGAGTGATAAATTTTTTCAGTGTTTTGTCGCAAGGGACCCCTCCCACTGTTGTACTGACCACCGAACCATCTGGAAATGTCTTCTGTAAAAAATCATCCAAGTATCGTTGAGCAGAACGGAAACGGCTGTATTTTCCGGATACAGCCAACCCAATGTTGGCTGCATTAGGTCCTTTCGGGAATATCCACAGGTATCCACCCGGGGCCCACTCTCGAGACATGTAAAAATCAAACCTATGCTCATTAACTTCAATTCCAGAAATGGTTTTCTGAATTGCTGACTCCATATCTTTCATTTTAACAACCGTGTTTAGTCCGGCCCATCTTCCGACACGGCTTTCAACACCATCCGCACCAATTACCAGTTTCGACTTTACCTCAAACGGTTCACCGAGATACTCACCCTTCACACCGGAAACTTTATCACCATCAAAAAGTAGTCCATCCACATACGCTTTACATACTATCTGTGCACCTTCGACAGCAGCATACTGGGCCAGATCATAATCGAAAATCCTCCGATCAAGTATGTATCCTTTTTGCTTAAGATCAACATCTATCGTGCGCCCATTCGGTGAAATAAGACGTAACTTTGTAATGACTGATTTGATCCAGCGTGGATCAGGTTCAACAAATATTCTTAGCCCTTCATCACTTGCTGCCTCACCGCATCTTACCGGTACACCGATATCCCGATCCTTCTCCAAAAGAAGGACATTAATACCGGCTTTGGCTGCATACCGCGCAGCCGTGGTCCCTGCCGGACCGCCTCCTACAACAATCAGATCAAACTTCCGCTGTCTCCACATCTTCAAATACCTCTATAGGACAGATATACAAACATAGTTTACAGTCTATACAAATATTATAATCGATAGATATATCCGCCTCTTTGAGTTCAATACAGTCAACAGGACAGACGGCCACACAGCAACCACAAAAATCGCACTTACCCGGTTTGATCTTAATCATAGCTGACTTTCAATGTGGGGCGAATAACGCCATGGCGAAAGTAATTATATAACCTGATTGCATTAAAGTTGAGGAACATAGCAAGGCAGAGCCATGGGTATCGAACACCCACAAAGAAAGCCAAAATCATGATGGGATATCTGAATGCCCGGATAATGTGCTCAGCTCGGGTAACAACCAACGCTACAGCAAAGAATGGAATGGTGATGATGGCGGCTGTACTGATAACGGGATCACCCATTCTGTAACCTAGGAATATTGAGATTATCATCAGTATTCCGCCAAGACCAACGATCCTTGTAATCCCATTCATAAAATCACGGTGATGCAGTTTTTCAGCCTGCACCGATAATGGCCAAAGAAGTGTAACCGCAATAAATCCGCACGCGTACGGTGCAGAAGCCAGCATTCCTCCCAGAATCTTCCCACCTCCCAAATGCCAGCCAATCATGAAAAGAGAGAGCGCAGGTAAAGCACTTAAAGAAATACTCATGATCATCTTTTCGTTCTTAAACTTTTTCCAATGTTTCAGGTATAATCGCCATGATACATAGAAAATAGATACCCACGCTCCAACAGCGAAAATTCTGCTCATTTTCCCCGCTTCTACATGTTCCATTGCTACCGAAGAAAGGACAATCACAAATCCGGCTATAAAAAGAATAAGTGTTAATTTTTCTGTACCGGAATCATCTCCTCTTAGAGCCGATGAGCAAGCAATTAAAGTTATTCCAAAAAAGGTCAAAAACAACGGCCAATGAACGGAGGTGGTCCAGTAGAATTCATCAATGGTGTCACCTTTAAATGCACTGAGACCAGCTGCCATCATAGTCCAAATGGTAAAAAAAAGTATCGGGCGAAACTCAAAAACCCAGTCTAATGAACGGGAAATATCGTTTAGACTTACGTAGAGTTTCGTATCAGGTTTAATCCAGCGTGAAATTACCATTTTTTACAGAATAAGTAGCTAAGGCAAGAGTTATCCAATCAGTGCTACACCGACAATTTTAGAATAAATTTCGTTGAATATAATAAAGGCAACAACTCCGGCTGCAATTGTCAATAAGCTTCTTATCAAACTGGAAGATAAATTGGAATCTTCCATCCCACTAGTAAGCTCTTCAATAAAATTCGGAATACCCCACCGTTTAAGAACAAATACAGCCGTGAACATTCCACCAAGCGGAAGCATGTATTTTGAGGATAAATAATCCACAGCATCAAAAAATGATATACCCAGGAATTCTGTGATATTGACTCCACCTCCCAGCGAGAAGGAACAGAACATCCCGACGATAGTTATCACGGCACCGAATTGTATCGTGGCCTTTTTCCTGGACCACCCTTTTTGGTCAATAAAATATGCTGTCACCACTTCAAGGATTGAGATTGCCGATGTGAGGGCAGCCATGAAAAGTAAAACAAAGAATAGTGTTCCCCATAATGTGCCGGCAGCCAATTGTGGAAACACGGATGGCAAAACAACAAAGATCAAACCTGGTCCTTCAGCGGGGTTTGCTCCAAGAGCAAATACTGTGGTAAAAATGGCTACACCAGCCAACATAGCAATAGCTGTATCCAAAAAGAGGACCCACAGGGCTGAATTCAATAAATTTTGTTTTTTATCCAGATAACTGCCATAAGTCATCATGGTGCCCATACCGAGGCTAACAGTAAAAAAAGAGTGTCCTAATGCCAGAACAATGGAAGAAGCAGTCAGATCCTCAAAACGGGGGTTAAATAAAAAGGAAATCCCTTTCATACCGCCTGGAAGCGTTATCCCACGGATCGCAAGCACAACTAGCAGAACCACAATAAGTGGCATCATAATTGTTGACCATTTTTCAATCCCCCCCTTCACACCATTCACAATAACCCAGATACAAAAGCCCATAAATAAAACCTGATAAATTATAGGGCTCCAAGTAGCTGTAGTAAAAGTGTTGAACACATTTCCAGCAACTTCAGGATCCCCTGCTAATCCATTGAATCCACCGGTTATGGAAACAACAATATATTTTATTATCCATCCACCGACTACACCATAGAACGAAAGAATAACAAAGGCCGAAGCTACACCAAGGTAACCAACGTATTTCCAACTCGAGCCAGGTGCTAACTTCTCAAAAGCACCAACAGGACTCAGTTGTGTTTTACGCCCTATCACGAATTCGGCAATAACGATCGATAAACCAACAATAAGAATACATGCCAGGTATACAAGAGTAAATGCCGCACCGCCATTTTGTCCAGCCATATGGGGATATTTCCAAATATTACCAATGCCAACTGCCGATCCTGATGCTGCTAAGATAAACCCAATTCTTGATCCCCAGTGTTCGCGTTTTTCGGCCATTATTCGGTTCCCTTCATTCAGTTTTGTGTTTTGTCAACCTTTTCATCTTTTTCATCAAAATCGGAAAGGTGACTATCCACAAGTGCATCCGCCAGATTGTATATATACACAAATGTGCTGTACCACGCATACTTATTTCGATTGTCTCGATAATACTCCCTCGGCTTCATGTAAGAACCGTCATCCCATAAATTGTATGCAGAACGATTTGTCTGGAACTTGTATAGCATCCAGAATTGAGCTCCAAACATTAACGCCGCTTTAATCTTTTTCCCGTTATAAAGTTGGCCGCCTCCAGGGATAATTGAATATGCCACAGCTTTTTTGGGCGATTTGGGCGCCGTAGCGGTAGAGTCCTGCGCTGAAACAAATGCCGTCATAAGCATAATGAATAAAGCAAGGCGCTTCACTAAGCCGGCCCCATGCCCCCGTCCCAGATTGTGAATCCGCCGGGAATTATTTCAACTTCAAAGACTTTATTTTCGCCTTCGATGATTTCACCGTCCAGGTGCATGGGTAATGGTTCTTCGCTGGTTACCTTCACTTTCCTGGAGCGAAGGATTGTTACTTCTTCCATATCGTTTATCTTACCGTTCATTAGCTTAGGAAAGTTCCAAACGATCTTCATGGAGCTGATATCAGATACATGACAAATATCGAAGAATCCATCTTCAAGCCGAGCATCTGGAGCAAGACTGAGTCCACCGCCAACTGACCAGCCGTTTGCGATACAGGTAAGATAGGAGTGATCATCTATAGTATGGTCATCTAGTGCAATTTTCATCGGAATAGAACTCCATTGGCGAAGCGTCTTAAAAATAGCAACAACATATACGGCAGTCCCTTTGAGTTTTTTTATTTTACGGCTCTGAATATTTGCAAAGGCGTCGAAGCCAATACCAACAACGTTCACGAAATACCTCTCGCCGTTATAAAGACCTAAATCAATTTTTCTCGGTTTTCCATTTAATATATTTTCCAAAGAAGTTTCCAACTTCATAGGGAGATTAGCACTTCGCACAAAATCATTCCCGGTACCTATAGGAATCACTGCCATGGGGGTGTTGCCGCCAACGAGGCCGTTTAGGACTTCATTCATGGTACCATCGCCACCAAAAACTGTAACTAAATCATAATCGTCTCTCATATCTTTAGTAAAAATGGTAGCATCTCCGGGACCTTTTGTCCATCTGATTTCATAATCCATCTCTTTATTTTGGAGCATTTTCTCCAGCCGAGGCAGCTTCTTTAAGGTGGCTCCCCGTCCCGCTTTAGGATTCATGGCAAAAAGTATTCTCACAAACTCTCCTTAACAGCCACGCATTCGATTTCCACATCAACCCCTAAAGGTAGTTTCGAAACTTCTAGTGCGGAACGGGCCGGTGGATCTTCTTCGAAAAACTCTAAGAACACTTCATTCAGTTCAGAGAATCGGGAGAGATCCGTCATAAAGACAGTTAGCTTTACGGCATTGGAAAGAGACGACCCAGCCTCTACCAGAATTCCGTCAATATTAAGTAAAACTCGACGAACGCGGGTCTTAAAATCTCCTTCAATCACCTCTCCTGTGGAAGGATCCAGAGGAATCTGCCCTGCTGTAAAAATCATGTTGTCCGTTGAAATCCCCTGGCTGTATGTACCAACAGCGCAAGGAGCATTTTCTGTCTTTATTACAATTCTTTCAACCATTGTTCATTTCCTCCAAGTTCCATACCGTTAAACAAATATAATCATTCCTCTATTTTGCAAGCGTACCATTAATGGGATCCATCACAAATTCACCCACAATGGAAACTTTGACCTCCATGAAATGGCCGCCATAGATCTGATAATTCACATCAGCAATTGACACGTGAGAGGATAAGATGCTTTCCATCTTTCATTGTCACATTCCCAACGCTGTACAATTGTTCATACTATAAGGAAAATTCTGTTCAATATATCGTTTTTCATTAAGATTGTAAAAGGCTACAGTTACATCATAGATGCCTCCTATACCAGAAATTGATGCAGCAGTTAGTTGATGATTATGAGCCATTTCTTTTAAAGAAGCAACCACTCTGTCAACTTCTCAAGAGAAACCACCATTCTTCTCTCAATTAATTTTGATTTCATGAAAAAAACTGTATATCAGAGGTTGGCGGTTATCAGTTTTTTAGCCGCTTTCAAAGCACCATCCAATCTTTTAGGATCTTTTCCTCCCGCCGTGGCGAGATGTGGCTTTCCGCCACCGCCACCGCCCAACTCTTTCCCCACTTTCTTCACGAAATCAGTTGCCTTGATACCTGTTTTCACCAGGTCATCGGTCACGACGAAAGCGATGCTCGGTTTGCCATCAAGAACAGCCCCAATCACACCAACGCCACTTTTCAAGAGTGATCTTAACTGATCACCCAGTGACTTTAGGTGTTCCATATCATCAGCTTCGACGCGGGCGATAGCAAGATTTTTCCCATCCACCGATTGGGCCGATTGAACCATCGAGGCTAATTGATCACCACCGGTTGAGAAACGCTGCTTCTTCAGTTCCTTCTCTAGCTTTTTCCGCTGATTCATGAGGGTCTCTACCCTTTGTACCACCTCCTCTACTGAGCAGTTAAGGAGACCTTTTATGGCCTCCAGCGACTCAAAACCGCTTACCGTATAATCAACTGCACCGGGTCCCGTCATTGCCACAATGCGGCGAACGCCAGAGGAGAGAGCCGATTCTTCAGTAACCTTGAAGAACCCGATTTCGCCTGTTTGTCCAACATGGGTGCCGCCACAAAGTTCTTTAGAAAATTCACCGATTGTAATAACACGCACTTCATCACCGTATTTCTCTTCAAAGATGGCCTCTGCTCCATCCTTTTTAGCTTTATCGTAATCCTTT
>SCKS01000133.1 GCA_004124465.1 Fidelibacterota bacterium | reverse complement strand
GTTCATTTGATCTCTCCTAATTAAGTTATATGTTAAACGTGTCCCGGGAATGGTATCACAGCTAATTTATTATTAAAACACTTTTTTTGGAACGTAGTAAATCCAACTTTTCCCGTCTGATCAGCAGGACATAATTATTACAGAAAGTAGTTACTTTCATTTATGCCTAGATGCTCCATCAGATACCCCAAAAATTCTTCACAGTCAGACACCATCCAAGTAAAATCCCCAATTCTTGTAAAACAAACCGATTGATGTTATATATTGGGTTCTCCTATACCAACCAATTAGGAAACCAAGTGAAACACCTACTCATCATCCTCTCAATCCTCCTTCTTTCTTCCCCTCTGTTTGGTCAGGAAACTGGTGTTCTTTATCAATATGAAACCTCTTTACAGCGGTGAACTTCACGCTCGTAACTTTTTCCTGCACTGCAGCGACGTGCTCTATCGCAGGGGAAGGAGTGAAGTCATCCCCGGGGCAGCAGGCCATTGTTTCTAGTTCTTCGTGAGTGAGGGTGTGACGTGCGACGATCTGAATCCCTTCAAAGCCAGCTCGCTGCACCACCTGCCAATACTCCTCTTCCGGAATGGCCCCACCCAAACAACCTGCCCAGATTGACTGGAAACCCTCACGCAGTTTAGGATTGATCTCCTCGGTAAGGGCAATGTCTGAGATGGCGAGCCGTCCCTTGGGTCCTAGAATCCGAAAGGCCTCTTGATAGACTGCGTCCTTGTCTGGGCATAGGTTGATGACGCAGTTGGAGATCACGACATCCGCGAATCTGTCAGGAAGCTGCGTCCTCGTCATATCTGAGACGCGAAGTTCAATGTTTCTATCCTGGAAGCCCATCTCAGCCACGGTCTGCTTTGCTCGCTCAATCATTTGAGAAGCGAAATCTATTCCGATTACCCTCCCTCGTGAACCGACCTTGTGGGCGGCGAGTATGACGTCGATTCCTCCTCCGCTTCCGAAATCCACAACCACGTCACCGAGTTGAAGATTAGCGAAGCCAGTAGGGTTGCCACAACCGCGCAAGAGGTTGAGGGCTAACTCCGGCACCAATGAAAGCTCGTCTTGGCTATAGAGACCCTGATCCACCGCAAAGCCCGAACCGGGCTCTCTTTTGCTCGGTCAACATTCCTCTTGCTTGCCTCCCGTTTCAGCAAATCGGTCATACCGGCTCATGACCATCTGTTTGATTTGCTCCGTCCTCATGTTCTCCGACTCCTTCATTGGCAAGGCCAGTATTGAAATGCTAACAGGATAGAAATCCAGGCATTTTGGCTTTCACCCATATCGTTCTTCGTTTAACAGAAGTTGCAAGCACCTTCAGGGCATGCCTGTAAAGGTTGCTGACCGGTCCGACACGGGATGTGCCGATGCAAATTAAACCGATTCTCTTGATATTTAAGTTAAATTATACTGGTACAATGGTTATCTTGTCAAGATGGATATGAGACAAATGTCAAATTCTATTAAAGTTTACACTAAAGGTGCGTTTGTCCATTTTTTTATCACCTTTTTACCAAAATCATTTACAAATTTTCTCGCACGGAATTCCATCCTTATCACGATCCAAACTCTTCCTGCCGCATTGAGTGAGATGAAACATTGCCTCTTCACAAGAATTCATATGCTTACAGTATCGCTTTTCTCCACAACTATAAGATCCTCCTGACGTCTTTGTGGAACCTGTTTGTTTTTTCTTAACCTTTGTTGGTCCTCTCACGCTGCAGTTAGCTTCTGGTGATTGTTCAGGCATTTGGACATTGCTTCCTAAAAGTTGTCGGAGTACTGAAATCTCCTGTCTGTCTGCGGTCAATCCCCATCTGAGTTTTATGCCGGTCCAGGCACGAGCATATTCTCTCCAATATGATTTGTCTGGTGGCAACCATTCTGCAGGATCTTTTGCTCCTTTAGAACGGTTTGCTCCTGATGCAACTGCGATCAGGTGGTCCGGATGACTAATATCGTTTGCGTAATCTCTTTTTTTTGATTTACTCCATGCATATGCGCCTGATTCATGCGCCTCTTTCAAGGGTACCATATGATCTATATCCAGCTTTTTTGGGTTGCTGAAAGTTTTCCCAGTAAAAGACCCAAACCAACGGCCTGAAACGACTTTGCAGCCTTTAAGGCTTTTAAAACTAACTTGCCCATTGGATTCTTGGATCAACACTTCATTACGTGTATTCTGGCAATCACGGTCTGCATCTATCCAGTGACGATAGTCCTTACGATTGTATTTAGGACATGATGCTTCTGCGTAATTGAGAATCCAAAAGAAAAATAATAAAGCTATCGATATAAACTTATACATACGCCACCGATTATTGATTATTGAAACCACATTTAAAAGTTCTTCTAATACAAAATACGCTTCTAATTTACAATAAAGCAAAGATTCATTTTATAGCGCTTTTGTGTTGCAGTCCATAATCAAAATGTTAGAGCTGTTTTGGGTATGCCAGTGGGGTGGGGTGCCCTATCTTAATGAAGTAGATAAAACCCTGTTTTTATATGTACGATAATAGGATAAATCGTACACATATCCTTTATCAGACAGGTGTAAT
>SCKS01000132.1 GCA_004124465.1 Fidelibacterota bacterium | reverse complement strand
CTTCCTGAAGATGCGACCCTGATCTATCTTTCACCGGCCGAATACCTAATCCTGAAAATGAGGGTGGCTGGATACGCTGCCATTTCCGCCACAGCTATGATTGCAATGATTCACATCTGGCGTATCATCCGTAGCAGATCGATGCTTCCTGAGATAAGTTTCACTGATTTGGTACTGATACTCGTAATAGCCCTTGTCCTCTTTTCAATGGGTATACTGTACTCCCTGGAACTGATGTTGCCGACGGTTCTCGAATATTTACAGAATGATGCGGCTCAGGCGGGACTTGAAACGACCTACAGTCTCAGTGCCTTCTACCATTTTGTCTTTCTTCTGACTTTCTCCCTGGGGATTACCTTCCAGTTACCCCTTGTGACCACGCTGATGCTAAGATTGGAATTGACCACCACCGACCAACTGGCTCAATACCGCAGTCATCTGGTAGTTGTCTTCTTCATTATGGCTGCATTGATCACGCCACCCGATGTAATCTCGCAATTCCTGTTGGCGGTGCCTTTGATGGTACTATATGAGATCTCGATTATAATTGGAAAATTCACAACATAAATGGAAATCGGAATTGACACTTTTGCCTCCGCCAATTTCAAAGATGAAAATGGAGAACTTATCTCCAATAGTCAAGCTTTGGAGGAATTGCTTGAAAGAGTTGAATATGCAGACAGTATCGGAATTGATATTTTTGGAATCGGAGAACATCACCGCGAGGAATTCCTTGATTCGGCCCCTCCAATTATCCTAGCTGCAGCTGCTGCCAGAACCAAAAATATTCGGTTGACAAGTGCTGTAACTGTTCTAAGTGTCGCTGATCCTGTAAGAGTTTTCCAGAGTTTCGCTACATTGGATCTGATATCAAAAGGTCGGGCTGAGATGGTTGCTGGCCGGGGATCGTTTACCGAATCATATCCACTTTTTGGATACAAACTTGAAGACTATAGTGCACTTTATGCTGAGAAATTGGATCTATTACTGAAGATTAGAGAAAATGAGGTTGTTAGTTGGGCCGGTAAATTTCGTCCCGACCTAGTTGAACAATCTATCTATCCCAGACCTCTTCAGAATCCATTCCCGATTTGGGTTGGTGTCGGTGGTACTCCAGAATCGTTTGTTCGGGCCGGGGTCTTGGGATTGCCACTCATGATTGCGATTATTGGTGGAGAAACCCATCGTTTTCGTCCGCTTGTTGATCTATACAAAAGCGCTGGAGCCAAAGCTGGACATGATCCTGAAAAATTGAAAGTGGGGATTCATTCCCTTGGATATGTGGCTGATACTTCCCAAAAGGCAGTTGACGAATTTTTTCCGGGTTATGCCGAGATGTTCACCAAGATAGGAAAAGAGAGAGGTTGGCCGCCAGTTACAATGTCTCATTTTAAATCTCAAATTGGACCAACTGGAGCTCTAGTCGTTGGGAATGTTGAGGAAGTGGCTGAGAAGATATTGAGGCATAGTGAAGCACTTGGAGGAATATCAAGATTCAGTTTTCAATTAGATGTTGCTGGGCTTTCACACCAACAATTGATGAAAGCTATTGAATTAATTGGAACAAAAGTTTCACCGTTAGTAAATAAATAGGGCCGGTATTCCCTATTTCTTGTCTACTCCCATGATGCGTCAGTACCACGCCATAAAACGTGAGAATCCTGATTCTATTCTCTTATATCGTATGGGGGATTTCTATGAAACTTTTGGAGATGATGCAAAAATTGTCGCAAAAGAGTTAGATATTGCACTGACGGCAAGAGACAAGAATTCTGAGAACCCTATTCCGTTAGCAGGTGTTCCATATCATGCCTTAGATAATTATCTTAGTAAATTAATCAAGAAAGGACATCGTGTTGCAATCTGTGAACAACTTGAGGATCCAAAGAGTGCCAAAGGACTTGTCAAAAGAGGTGTGACTCGAATCGTCAGCCAAGGTACGGTTGTCGAAGGCTCAATGTTGAGTAATTCCAACAATTTTCTGGCTTCCGTAAATGAAACTGACGATGGATTAGGATTATCTATAATGGACATTTCTACCGGTGAATTCTCAACCGCACAATTTAGAGATAGAGAATCACTGGAATCTGAGATGGCTCGCTATTCTCCTGCTGAAGTCATAATCCCTGATGGAAATGAAAACATAGCAAACTGGATGATGGCGTTAGGCATGAACACTACGCCTCGAAAGGCCGAGTCCTGGATGTATCCCGTATCTAAGAAAATCCTAGAAGAAAGGTTTGGGAATGTAGAGGAATTGAAGACGTATCCTATGGCTATTACAGCTGCAGGAGCAATCCTCTCTTACGCCACTGATACTCAGTTCAGCGAATTACCACACCTCAGGCCACCGTCCCTTATGGTCAAGACCAATACAATGACCCTGGATGCTGTGACCCTCAGGAATCTGGAGATAGTACGTACCATCAGTGATTCTTCCAAGGATACCTTATTCGCGGTCATCAACCGCACATCTACTGCCGGAGGTTCCAGAAGGCTGAAGGATTGGTTGCTAAGACCACTACACAATCTTGAAAGGATTGATGAGAGGCACGATGCAGTTCAGGAATTATTCGATAATACACTTAGCCGTCGAG
>SCKS01000062.1 GCA_004124465.1 Fidelibacterota bacterium | reverse complement strand
ATTTCAGTTAAACCAACACGATATATAAAACCCAATTCAAGGTTCACACTCTCTTCGGGCTTTACATCATCTTCCTCATCAACACCAGGACCCGGAGGTGAAAAACCTTTATGGACACCACTTATCACACTAAATGAACGATTGAGCTTATAAACCATTCCAATGCCAGGCACAATAACGCTAATTTTTTTTGCCTTGACGCTGGGTGTTAATTCTCGGTTTGGGTCATTCCAAGAGCCACCTGCACCGGATATATCACCTTTCCACTCTTTTCTCTCAACACTAATATCTTCAGCACGAACACCAACCGTAATTTTAAATGGGCCCGTTTCGACTTCATCTTCAATAAAGTATGAAATTGCATCAGCGTAATAGAAACGGTTATTCTTAGAGCCAGTACCCCAAATCCCCGTTGTGGTCAAAACGAGTTCCTTAGATTGCATACCATATTTATCTACTTTTTGAAAGCGATCCATTTCGTCAGAATGATCGCGATACCCAACCATCAGGTTATGATAAGAGTTCAATAGTGAAAAACGACTATTAGCCACTAATTGAAACCCTGTCGATTTATACATTCGGTTATTTGCTTTGATCTGGAAAACATCATCCATTGTATCCTCCGCACTTAGCAAAGCATAAGCTGGATGATCATTGTCTGATGATGAAAAAATGGATTCGATACTAGAACCTCCAACTTTGCTTAGCTTATACCAATTTCTATTGAATTCATTTTTGTAATAAGCAAAAGTGAGATCGACATTGGCAAGTGGTTTAACAACGCTAGTTAAAACGGTTTGGGCATGATCAGCATCCATCTCATCAATTCCAGATGCCGCATAGCGTCTAAGAGGGTCAATGGAAAAATCGGAACGTGATAGTCCAAGGTAAGTCTCATTACTTAATTCATCGGTAATACTGTACTTCAACTCAATGGCTGCCGGGATTGTAAACGACTTCGGAGTGTTGAACCTAAATTTGCCAAGGTAATCCGCTTTACTAAAACCTGTATTCTGACCGGCATGATCAAGATTTTTGAATCCAGTGGTTTGATCGATAAAGGTTTCCAGCAAATACCCGAAAGTTTCTCCAGAACTACCAATATTCACGTGAGCTTTATAAGTATTGAACTGACCTCCAAACAAATTGGCTTTTACACGAAAATCTCGTGGAATAGATGTAGAAATATAGTTCAAAGCACCGCCAGTACTTTGGGGACCATATTTAATCTGTGAAGAACCTTTCCGGACTTCAAATGACTCCATGCGACCAGCTGTCGGCGAATAGTACGCGGCTGGGGATGAATAAGGCGCTGGTGCAATTGGGATTCCATCTTCCATTAAATTAATCTTTGAACTTCTTTCAACACCTGTCCCTCTCATACCAATATTAGGCCTAAGGCCAAAGCCATCTTCCTCCTGAACATATACGCCGGGAATTCGAGTAATGATGCGATTAATATCGGTATCATTGTATTTCGCCAAATCGCGAGAAGTAACAACACTGGCGGACCCGGGAATTCTCAGAAATTTTGGCCCAAATCCAACAACACTTGAACGTTCCTTTAATATCAGCACAGGATCAAGCTCCAATATTCTGGCTTGCAATTCAAACCTGACCTCTTTTGATTGACCTTCTTGAATTTCAACTATTTGCGAAGCTTCTTCAAATCCAATAACCGACACCACTATTTCATAAGATCCGGGGTCTGAAATATCTATACTAAAAGAACCACTTAAATCGGTTGCGTCCCCTAGTTTAGTTCCTAAAATATGTACATTGGCATCCCGTAATGGAATACCCGATTCATAATCAACTACTATTCCTTCAAGAGTTACTTCAGCAAATGATAATGAGTAAATTGAAAAGAAACAGAGCAAAATCTTCTTTACCATTATTTCCCTTTACTTATTGAATTAGCGATTAATATTAATTGAGACTGATTCTCAATGGCACAAATATATAACATTTCATTTGGCACCACAACAAAATAAGGGTAAAAAGGTCGTATATAACTTCATTATGTAAAATTGTAAGGAAAAGATGGCTGTTGCAATTAATCAATATCATAATTACTTTAAGTAAACTGACTGGTCGGTTTATGGCAACTTCAAACTTGAATAAAATAAAAGATAAGAGAAAAGATCAGATCATGAACGCGGCACTGAACGTGGTGGCAACCAAGGGATACTCCGACTGCCGCATGGATGATATTGTGTCAGAAGCGGCCCTGAGCAAGGGAGCCATCTACTGGTACTACAGTTCCAAGAAAGATATCTTCCTCTCCCTTGTCAATCACTGGGTTAACCGCTGGGGTGTCACCCTTAACCATATTGTTGAAGAGGATCTTTCTGCCTCTGATCAACTTAAGGCACTTTTTGATTTTTTCCTGAACGCCTACAATGATAATCCGACTGTTTTCAAGGCTGAACTTGAATTCTGGGCTCTTTCCAGCCGCGATGAAGATTTCCGAAAAAAAACACACAAAGTCTATCAGGAATTCCTTGAACTAATTGAAGGCATCATACAGCGAGGCGTTGATTCAGGAGATTTCAAGAACCTTGACGTAAAGGTAGCTGCGCTTTCCATAATGGTCAATATTGAGGGCATTGTATGGTTCTCATTTTTTGACTCCGATGGCCTCAGTGCCAAACACTACTTTGAAACAATAACAGATTTCATCCTTTCAGGATTGAGAGCAAAATGAGAAGGAGTTTATGATGGATAATCTGGCTGTAAACCGAAAGACTGGGGGCATGTATATGCTGGAAACAGTGGGTTCCTCCCCTATTTTCACCCGCGAACAGCTGAATGATGAACAGAAAGAGATCCGGAAAATGGTGGAGGATTTTGTTACTGAAAAAGTTCTCCCGTTCAATGAACAAATCGAATCGAAAGATCTGGAGCTCACCAAACAGTTGATCAGAGAGATGGGTGAATTGGGACTACTTTCCATCAATATCCCAGAAGAATTCGGTGGAATGGAAATGGATAAAGTAACGGGTATTGTTGTAGCGGAAGCTTTAGTCTACGGCGGCTCAGGGTCATTTACCGTTTCAGTATCTACACAGACTGGGATCGGAATGCTACCCATCATTTGGTTCGGGAGTGAAAAACAACAAGAAAAGTATCTGCCCAAACTGGCCACCGGCGAATTCATTGGCGCCTACGCACTCACCGAGCCTGAGGCCGGGTCGGATGCCACTTCCGGCAAAACAATAGCAAAGCTGAGCGATGACGGCAAACACTACACCCTCAACGGTGAGAAGCAGTTTATCACCAACGGTGGCATTGCCGACATCTACACCCTCTTCGCTCAAGTGGATGGCAATAAATTTTCTGCTTTTATTGTTGAGAGGAACATGGAAGGATTCGAAGTGGGCCCGGAAGAACACAAGATGGGCTCTAAGGGGTCATCCACCACACCGCTGAAACTGACGAATGTGAATGTACCCGTTGAGAACCTGTTGGGCAATGTTGGAGATGGGGCTGCTATTGCATTTAATGTCCTCAACCAAGGTCGTCTCAAGCTTGGCGCCCACGTTCTAGGAGGATGTAAATTGGTCATATCGAAGACTTGTGAGTATGCTCTTGATCGAAGGCAGTTTGGGCAACCTATAGCTTTTTTTGACGCTATAAAAAAGAAATTTGCCGATATGACCATCCGCACTTATGCCCTAGACAGCCTCATTTACCGGGCTATTGCTGAAATTGAGGAAGCCGTCAATGAACTTGACAAGAGGGATCCTGACTATCACATGAAGATGGGGCGAACAATGGAGCTATTTGCAATTGAATCTTCCACCAGTAAAGTCATGGGCAGTGAAACCATAGGATTTTGTACCGATGAAGGCATACAGATCATGGGAGGTTACGGCTTCATGGAGGAATATCTCATAGCACAGGCTTACCGTGACTGTCGTATAGATCGGATTTGGGAAGGAACAAACGAAATCAACCGGCAGATCATCACTGGTTACTTCATGAAAAAAGCATTCATGAACGAAATACCAATTCGGGAACATATGGCTGAGCGTAATAACTTCCTTAATTTGGAAGAACTGGTCTCACCTCATTCATCCCTTACTAAACAGATGAACATACTAGAGACGGCTAAGTATCTGGTTCTTACTATTTTCAATGAAGCTCTTAATGAGTTTGGTCAAGACCTGAAAAATGAACAGATGCTCGGTGAAGCACTGGCGGACTGTTTCATGGACATTTACGCCACAGATTCCACCCTCTCTCGTGTCAACCAGCAGGTGGAAAGTAACGGTCATCACTCTGTTCTGATACAAATCGCACAGGCGCTCACTGCCGAAACTTCTCTCAACATTCTTAACAGGGCGCTGCTATCACTAAATGATATCTATCATGGTAAAGTACCCCCAGATGTAATGGAGTTGTATAACACATTTCAGCACAGGATGCTTCCAAGGGAAGATGTCTCCCAGTTGAAACGGGAGATTGCCGAGTATGTTTACCTACAGAGAAAATACCCATTCTAGGAGATAGCCATGGCTGAACGAAAGAGTGTAGTTATTGATGCTGTCCGATCCCCCATTGGCGTCAAGCGGGGGATCATGGCGGGGAATATCCGTTCTGATGATCTGGCAGCGCAGGTTCTGTCACAGCTCATGGATCGCAATGAAGGCGTCTCCCGGGATGCCGTTGAAGATGTGGTCATGGGATGTGCATTCCCGGAGGGTTCTCAGGGAATGCTTATTGCACGGTCAGCGGCGGTTCTGGCCGGGATTACCATTGATTCAGGAGCCAAAGTGGTGAATCGATTCTGTGGGTCATCAATGGATGCTGTCCACCAGATCAGTCAGGCTATTGAAGCGGGCGATATTGATGTAGGTATCGGTGCCGGTGTTGAGGACATGTTCTCGGTGCCCATGGGCGGCTTCAATCCCGATTTTCATCCGGATCTTGCCGAAAAGGACTTCTACATCGGCATGGGTGAAACGGCGGAGCTGCTGGCGGAAGATATTGGCATCTCCCGAGAAGATCAGGATGCTTTTACCATCTCATCTCACGAAAAGGCTCTAGCTGCCCAATCCGAAGGGAAACTGGATAGTGAAGTTGTCCCCGTGACCCTCGATGACGGCACTACAGTAGAAAAGGATGAAGGACCAATGATTCCTGATCCAGAAAAGATTCACTCCCTCGATCCGGCCTTCATCGAAAACGGGACCATCACCGCCGCGTCCAGTTCTCCTTTCTCCATCGGTGCAGCCGCTGTTCTTCTCACCAGTGACGCTTTTGCAAAAAAGCACATCCTAACGCCACGGGCTGAAATCATTTCTCGAGCCATTGCCGGCGTTGAATGGGACCGCATGGGTAAAGGACCTTTACCGGCCACGGAAAAAGCGTTGGAAAAAGCCGGAATCACAATCAGTGATCTGGATGCTATCGAGTTAAACGAAGCGTTCGCTGCCCAATCACTTTTCGTCATCAGAAGTGGCGAATGGCCACCGGAAAAGATCAATTTGAACGGCGGCGCAATAGCGCTGGGCCATCCGCTGGGATGCTCCGGTGCCAGACTGATCACCACTCTCCTGAACGTTCTTGATCAGGTGGATGGTACTTACGGTCTCGCTACCATGTGCATCGGCACCGGTCAAGGGATAGCGACAATCGTGAAGCGTTAGTATGTTTAATAGACTGAGAGAACCGGTCAGCGCATTAACCCACTTTGTGGGGATTATTTTGTCTATTGTGGGACTCGTTATTTTGATTCTGGAATCGGTAAGTCCCCCAAAGCCGTGGCACATTGTGGCCTTCTCCATCTTTGGGGGAGCCATGTTTCTCGTCTATACAGCCAGTACCCTCTACCATTGGCTTTCCGTCTCACCTAAAGTGATCAACCTGCTCCGAAAATTCGACCAGACCATGATTTACCTGCTCATCGCCGCCACTTACACACCTGTCTGCCTCATTCCTCTACGAGGTTATTGGGGGTGGAGTATTCTGGGGATTATCTGGGGACTGGCCCTTTTTGGTATCCTCATGAGGCTTTTCTGGCACAAGTTCCCCAACTGGTTTTCAATCACCACCTATCTCTTTATGGGATGGACTATTGTTGTGGCCAGTTGGCCTCTCGTCAAAGCACTTGAAGTAGGCGCCATTGTCTGGATTGTGATTGGGGGACTTTTCTACACTGTTGGCGCTGTTATTCACGCTCTTGAAAAACCAAACCCCATTCCCAAGATTTTTGGCTCTCATGAAATTTTTCACATTTTCGTCATGCTGGGAAGTTTCTCCCACTTCTGGGTTATGTATCAATACATCACATCCTTCAATTGAGGTTTTATTCACCATGTCAATAACAATAGAAAAAGTGGCTGTACTGGGGGCCGGAACCATGGGTGCTCAACTGGCTGGCCATGTGGCCAACGCTGGCATTCCGGTTCTTTTGTATGATCTGAATGAAGAACTGGTATCTAAGGGACGAGAGAATCTCACCAAGCTTAAACCTGCTCCACTTTATAACCCAAAGAATGTGGACCTCGTTGAGGGGTGCACTTACGAGAAAGACCTTGAACGTCTCGGTGAAGTGGATTGGGTGGTGGAAGCGGTTGCTGAAAATCTGGAGATTAAGCACACCGTTTACAAACAGGTTGCCCAACACGTGAAAGATGATATTCTTCTCTCTTCCAACTCCTCCGGGCTCCCAGTAGCCAAGATCGCCGAGGCACTACCGGAAAAACTCCGATCTCGATTTGTGCTGACACACTTTTTCAATCCGCCCCGCTATCTTCGGCTGGTTGAGATCGTCCCCGGCACAGCCGATGAGGAGGTGATACAGAACCTCGCAACTTTTACGACTGACAATCTTGGTAAAGGAGTTGTCTGGGCAAAAGACACACCCAACTTTGTGGCAAACAGGATCGGTGTTCACGGTCAAATGATTATTTTCCAACTCGTGGAAGAGATGGGACTCACTGTTGAAGAAGTGGACAAGTTAACGGGAACAATTGTCGGCAGGCCCAAGAGCGCGACGTTCAGAACGCTGGATATTGTAGGCCTCGATGTGGGCCTTAACGTTGCTCAAAACACGTACCAGAATTGCCCTGATGACGAGGAGCGGGAATCGTTTAACAGAGAGACCGTTCTGAACAAACTAGTAGAAGCAGGGCGTCTCGGACAGAAAAGCGGAGAAGGCTTCTACAAAAAAACAGAGGACGGCATCCTTTCTCTTGATTTTGATACACTGGAATACACCCCCCAGAAGCAGGTCCGTTTTGACGGCTTTCGGGTTGCTAAACAGCAAAGCACCACAGAAGGAAAAATCCGGGCCCTCGCTTATAGTGATGACAAGGCAGGCAAATTTTTCTGGGAGGCCATGACACGGTCCTTCATCTATACCGCCAACAGAATTCCGGAAATATCCGATGATATTGTCAATATTGACAGCGCCATGAAGTGGGGTTACGGTTATGAATTGGGTATCTTCGAATCGTGGGATGCCATCGGTGTCCGGCGGTCGGTAAACCGAATGAAAGATGAAGGAAAAAAGATCCCGGCCTGGGTGGAAGATATGCTCAATTCCGGTGCTGAATCATTTTACACCAGAAAGAACGGAGTCAGGACTTTCTACTCCGTCCCGGAATCCGGACCAAAGGAGATGACCTTCGGCGAAAAAGAGATTAATCTGTCTCTTCTCAAAAGTGGTGGTAGCCTGGTCAAGAGGGACTGGAGCGCCTCACTGATTGATTTGGGAGACGGTGTATTAAATGTGGAATTCCACAGCATCCTGCAGGCTGTTATGAACCCCATCGATCTTTCTTTGGCCGGAACCATCAATGACGGTCTTGATCTGCTGGAGGCAGGACACTACAAGGCTATGGTCATCGGCCACCAGGGTCAGAATTTTTGCGCTGGCGCCAATCTGGCGATGATTTTAGAGGGATGTGAAAATGAGGCGTGGGATACTATCGAAGGTACCATTAAAAATCTTCAGGATCTGACACAGCGGATACGTTTTTCCAAAGCACCTGTTGTGGCGGCGCCGTTTGGATTTACGCTGGGTGGCGGCTACGAACTTGCGGCCCCTGCCGCCAAGCGGGTCTGTTCATCAGAACTATATATGGGCCTCGTAGAAGTAGGTATGGGCCTGATCCCCGGTGCCGGGGGTAATCTCAGATTCATTTTAAACATTATTGACGGAGCTGGCGATAAACCTATTCCACCGTTCCAGATTGGCCAAAAAGCGCTGGAGACCATCGGGTTTGCAAAGGTGTCAACTTCTGCCAGTCACGGACACAAATTGGGCTATCTCCGTCCTGAAGATGAAACAGTCATGAACCGAGATTATCTCATCTACCGCGCTAAAGAAGCGGCCCTTGAACTTGTGGAAAATTATGACCCGCCAGCTTACAGGGATGATATCATTCTGGCAGGTAAAGGTGGGCGAACAGCTATGGCTGTGGCTCTAAAGGGATACCGGGTTCAGGGCAAAATTTCAGCCCACGATGAAACAGTAGCTAAGAAACTGGCTTACGTTCTTACAGGTGGAGACAAAGGCGGCTCTGCCAAACGGCTAGATGAACAGTACCTCCTTGACATTGAGCGTGAAGCATTCATAGCGCTTTGCGGTGAACAAAAAACTCAGGACCGCATCAGTCACTTCCTCAAAAAAGGTAAACCGCTCAGGAACTAATGCAGACAGATAACGTATGAAACCGGCGACAATAAGTTTTGGGCTTTCTCTTGATCCCTCCTATTTGGAATAGTGAAAGCTCACGCCCCCGTTGCTAGCCACACGGGGGTTTTTTATAAAAGCATCTCCTGGGCTTTACGGTACCGATCAAATCGTTTTTCATCTTTTTCAGTAACTTCATTTAACCGGTCAGGATTGAGGTTGTCTTCAAGATCAGCAAGTTTGACCTTGATGGCAATAGGATCACTCTTGGCCCTTTGGATGTAATCCCAGTAGTCTTCCCCTACCTTATCTCTATGAGTCAGGCAGTCCACAGC
>SCKS01000061.1 GCA_004124465.1 Fidelibacterota bacterium | reverse complement strand
TTTTTCTGATCCTGATATAACTAAATACGCGTCCCACACCTGCCCCGGATCCATAGTGGTGTGACAAAGAAGTGGTTCATCACTGTTGTGGCACTGATTTTTTTTACAAGGGCTGCAGTAAACGTCCTGAAAAATGATTTTGGTACGGTCTCCAAGTGGAGCCGTAATTTCAGGATCTCCAGCACCAAATAGTGAAACAGTTGGTACTCCAAGATTTGCCGAAATGTGACCCAAACCTGAGTCAGAAGCAATAGCACCGGCACATTGAGATATCAGTGCAATGCTTTCCCGAAGAGAGGTTCTGCCGCAAACGGACTGCAAATTCCCGGCCGGGAAATATTCCATAAGCTCCATGGCAATAGGAATATCTCTGTTGCCTCCAATGAGCAAGACATCTACACCACCGTTCAAGGCAAATTCGATGATTCCTTTCCAAAGTGTTCTTGGCGGTCGCCTCGATGGAGCGACACTACTGCAAAAAATGGCTAAAGGAGAAGCCATATTGAGCGATTCCAGAATGACCTTTGCGGATGACACCTCGTCATCAGCAACAGCGATTGGAGCGGTTAGTTTAGCAGTTGTATCATACTCTTCCAATAATTTGAGGTATTGTTTGGATCGATGCATTTTTTCGGATGGCGGAGTTATAACCTCTGTTAGAAGCGGTGACCGCCCCTGGCCGGTATAGCCGATTCTCTCTTTGGCACCGGAAAACCACCCTATGTAAGCAGATCTCCACGATCCTGAAAGAAGGTAGAGACAATCCAGCTCCTTTGACTTCAACTGACGACCGATCTGAGTAGCACCTACCACTCCTTTATCCTCGTCCTTGCCAATTATTAACATATCATTAAGGATTGTACTATTTTTCAATACAGGAACTACCCATTCGCGAGCAATGGCAACAATATGGTCCATTTGGTGAGTAGCTCGACAATGTGTAATAAATGGAAGAGCCATGACAGCATCTCCCACCCAATTGGGAATATAGACACCAATGTTCATCTTCTGTCTTTATCCCATTGTTCTTCTATAGCATCTACAAGACGAACAGAGGCCTTTCCATCAGTACGGTACAGGTAATGATCGGCGGCTTCTTGTCTCATCCTAGACATGCTATCTGGATTTTTCACTGTTTTACTTACCAAAGCCTCCAGTTCTTCCGGGTGGTCAAGACGTTGAGTGAAATTAATTTTCTCAGTCCGTACTAAATCGAGCCGCTTCCGCAAACGGGCTTTCAGGATTCGGTGCTTAAGCCGTGGTTTGTAGAAGGTCGTCTGAATTATGGGCCGATCCAGGGCCAGGTATTCAAATAGTGTCGAAGAAATATCAGAGAGAAGTATGTCCGAGACCAAATAATAAGGAACAATATTGTAATCTTCCCGGGTAGCAAGATAAATACCCTGTCCGGCAATCTGCTTAGCCTGTTCACTGTGATGCTTGTAACGGCGCTGGCTCCAACTGAATCCGTGCAACTTGATGATAACATTCATCCTCTGAGCCAGCCCTGGTAGCTTAGGCAACACCTGTTCCACCGATGAGGGGTAGAATGTTGGTGCGTAAAGAAGCGTTGGGCGCTCTGGAGAAAGGTCAAGAGTTTCAAGGAATTGATTATTTTTTTGTGAGATCGTCGAAGCGAGAGGATCTATCTTAGTGTAACCTGTTAGGACAAGATTTGTCTCGCCCCTCTTGATCAATTCATCGTAACGCCCCTCGCTCTCAACGGCCCTAATATTGATCCGACGTGAACTATCCCTGTAATAACTCTCTTTCAAACCGATACCATGATAAACCATTACAGCTACCGTATTGTCACTCACGACTTTCTCCAGCATACCAGGAACACCAACAATAACCACATCAAATTTTCTGCTTTTCAGTTCTGTTTGTCGCGTCGCTTCATTATCACCATCGATGAATTCAATTCCAACTGTTTCAACCGCCTCACAGAGGTGACGGCGTTCAAGATCGTTAATGATGTGCGGTATGGATGCCGAAAGAGAATATCCACCCCTTTGCTGAAACTCCTCAATGATCGGAAGAAAATTCGGGAGATAATAGAGGTGGTGGCATTCAAATAGAATGGAGGTCATTAGCGATTCCAGATATCGTTATCGAGTAGATTAAATGTAACGCAGCGGAACTTATAAACATTGAATCACTCCTCAAAATGCACCTATCTTCAAGTCCATGCGTCAGTCAAATGAGATAAAGCCAATCTTCATCGCCGGAAGTGAACGTTCCGGTACAACACTTTTGCGCCTAATGCTTCATGCCCACCCTCGTATCGCCATCCCACCTCAGACAAAATATTTGAGGAAACTTTACAAACGACGGCTGTTATTCGGGAACCTTCAGAAGGAAAAGAATCGAGAAAAACTTGCGGAGTGGTTCTTTGATCATTTCGATAAAAGCACGAAAATGAACGATCTTGAGATCGATCAAGATTCTGTAAGAAAAGGGGTATTGGAATCAAAGTCACTCGGTGCCGCCCTAGCTGTCCCGTGGATCTGCTACGCAAAGAAACACGGGAAAGAGCGGTGGGGTGATAAACGACCGTACTACATCCACCATATGGAAAAGCTCAGACAGCTCTATCCTGATGCACAGATCATTCACCTTATCAGAGATCCCCGTGATGTTATTGCTTCACTCAAAAAAATGCCCTGGTGGAATAACAGCCTAAACTACTCTGCCCTCAACTGGAAATTAGCCATACGGCACGGCATAAATGCGCGAATGAACACAAAACTGGATGAATATTTGGAGCTTCGGTACGAGGATCTTCTGGCGGAGCCCGAACGAGAACTTCAGCGTGTTTGTCAATTTCTGGGTGAAACCTACGATCCGGCCATGCTTCAATTTCAGAAAATTTCTCAGCAAACAGTCCCCGAGTACAAGATGGGTTGGCACTCAGCAACACGAGAACCGTTAAACACAAGTTCTATAGGAAGGTGGGATAAAGATCTTTCCAAAGAAGAAGTTTCTATTGTGGAATGGGCAACTGGTAAAGAGATGGTTCAATTAGGTTACACCCTCTCAGAGGCTCAGGAGCCGGATTTTCAATTGCGGAATCGTTATGAAACAGAAGCACGGACCTTCAAAACCAAGCAGCGACGACTCGAGATGACCGATTCGATTTTTTCTTTCTTCTACAGGTGGGAAACGGATTACAGGATGGGGTAATTCATTCGCCGAACTTCACCCACGCCTGCTGGAGATCTTCCGCCGTATCGATCTCGCACCACTCGCTCCCATCGAACTTCACACACTTTAACGTTAAACTCCCACCGTCAACTGCATCAGCGATAGCCTGCTCATAATAGACATTACGCTCGCCCTTCTGAAGCAGACGATTGAGCTGCGGCAAAACTTTGTCAAAAAATGAATCAAGTGAAAAGCTGTATGCATTGACTGTCTTGTAGAGTTTACTGATATCCTCTGGACGATTAGGCGTAGTTTTGAGATAGAACTTTTCAACCAAATTATCCGAAGCTGTGGTCACTACCGTACCATCCATCCCGTCCCTGAATCTGTCTACAGCCATCTGATTATGGCCCAACAGTCTATCCAGCACACCATCAGCGAAAAATAGATCACCTTCCAAAAGTAGGAAGTCTTTTCCTAGAAAATCTGTTGCAAGTGCTAGAGAGACAACATTGTTGGTCGTTTCCCACTCTTCGTTTTCCACATACGTGATGGCGAGATTGCCATAAGAGTTTCCCACCGCATCTCTGATTATGTCCGCCTTGAATCCCACCACCAGAATAGCTTCTTCTGTAGGCAATTTGTCCAGCTGATTCAGTAATCTCAGTAACAGCGGTTCTTCCGCCACTTCAACCATGCATTTTGGGATCCTCTCAGTATAGATTCCTAAACGACTGCCCGCACCAGCGAGAAGAACTACAGCTTGTTTAGGTCCAGTCAATTTTTCAGTTCAGGTGAGATGATGGCTCTGTCGTCTTTGGTATAATCCCACTCTTTAACCGGAGTCCGCCAGTCACCGTAACGGAACGTGAGATAATCTTCAACATCTTTCGGGACGGTATAATCCTTATTTCGAAAGGTGATCACTTTTGTTTCATCATAGAAATTGGCTGGCACCGCCTTCTTTGTATAGAGCTTGGGCCCGCCGCATGACCAGACGTAATCATTGTCTTGGCGCGTTGCAATGAAACAGTCCATGGTCACCTTCCCTTTTTTCAGAAAGCCAGCTTTCTGGAAAATTTTTACTATTCTCTTTTCACCTTTATTCAAAGGTGGGTCGATGAACTCCTGACGACGAATCCGGGCAAGATAGCCTGCGAACCGAATTTTCCACATTGCCCGGGGGAGTTTTTTCACATCTGGACGAAAGATGCGCAGATCAAGGTCTGTATCCCATGGCAAGAGCCTCTCTTCCCTCACAATACCTAAAAGCGTTCCGGCGGTGAGGCAATACTTGATGCTGCACTGATCAAAAATCTCCGTTACAGTCTCCAATAATTGGAGAGCTGACTCAGCATTTTCACCCTCCAGTCTGTGCGGTGTTCCCAAAGCTAACTGTTCAAAAAATCTTTGATAGAAGCAACAATCCTTTCCGCAGCTTTCCCATCGCCGTAAGGATTATCGCCATTCCATTCAGGTGAATCGTTTGCCCATGAGAAATTACTTTTGATCTCAGCACCCACAGTAAGTGCGAAACCGGCCTCCACTCCTTCTGGCCGCTCCGTCTGATCACGACACACCAATACCTTTTTCCGAAATGCGGCACACTCCTCCTGAATGCCGCCCGAATCTGATATCACAAAGCGAACCTCACTTAAAAGTCTGAGCAACTCCTCATAAGATAACGGTTCAATGACTTTAACTGATTTAAGAAGATCCCGGTGTTTCACCACTTCCGGATTAGGATGCATGGGAAAGATGAATTCCAAATCACTGTTAGAAGATGCAAGGTGTTCGATCTGCCGAAACATCTCCGCCATTGTTTCACCAAAGTTTTCCCGCCTGTGAAGCGTTATTAAAATCTTATCTCCGTATTTCACTGGAAAGTTGTACTTCAGGCAAGCGTCCACCACTGTGTTGCCGGTAACAACAGTACCGTCACACCCTTCTGCTTCGAGATTTTCTTTTGCAGTGGTGGTAGGTGCCCAGTTGAGCTGTGCGACCCTTGAGATGAGTTGGCGGTTCAGCTCTTCAGGAAACGGCGCATTTAGATCGTGAGTCCTGAGGCCCGCTTCTACATGCCCCACAGAAATGCGCTGGTAGAAAGCGGTGAGGGCCACTGCTGCCGCTGTTGTGGTGTCCCCTTGAACCACTACCAGCCGGGGAGTTTCACTCTGTAAAAGGGGCCCTGTTTCAGCCATGACGCGCTGCATCACATCCCCTGGCGACTGCCCTTTTCGCATGATGTCCAATCGGATATGGGGCTCGGGAAGTAAATGCGCCACATCTTCAAACAATTCATCATGTTGGCCTGTAAAAAGTGTTTTAAAAAGGACTCCCTCAGCCGCCAGTGACTCAATTACCGGCGAAAGTTTGATCACCTCCGGGCGTGTACCGAAGCAGACGAGTACATCTGTTCTTTCTTTTGGCTCAGTCAACAGTCACTCCGGAAATTTCACCAAACTGAACCTCATAGAGTTGTTTATAGTATCCCTCTTTCTCAATTAATTCCTCATGCGTACCTGTTTCCACAATTTTTCCTCTACTGAGAACAATTATTTTGTCCGCGTTCACCACTGTAGAGAGCCGGTGAGCAATGACAAAAACAGTACGATCCTTCATCAGCCTTTCAATGGCTTCCTGCACCTTTTTTTCAGACTCGCTATCCAGAGATGAAGTAGCTTCATCCATGATAAGAATTGGCGGATTCTTGAGAAGCGCTCTTGCAATAGCAAGCCGCTGCCTTTGTCCTCCCGAAAGTTTCACCCCCCGGTCTCCTATAACTGTTTCAAATCCTTCAGGTTGTGCCTTGATGAAACTAAGGGCATTGGCAGCCTCTGCTACAGCCCAAATCTTCTCTTCAGATATTCCTTTCTGACCATAGGTGATATTATTAGTGATCGTATCATTGAACAGGATGGTTTCCTGCGCAACAATACCCATAAGATCTCGGAGCGATAGCTTCTGAATGGATCGCACGTTTTTCCCATCAAGCTTAACCGAGCCCTGAGTCACATCGAAAAAACGGGGAATGAGATCTGCAATAGTTGATTTACCGGCACCGCTCTCACCCACAACTGCCACAACCTTCCCTCGCTCGATCTCAAAGGAAATACCACGTACTACATCTCCTTCACCATCATCATAGGTAAAATGCACATCTTCGAAAGAGATTGCTCTCTCAAGGACTTTCACTTCTTCAGCATCCGGCGCATCTTTGATAGTTGATTCTGTATCCAAAATAGAGTAGACACGTTCCGCTGAAGCGAGAGCTGTCTGCATATCCGCATTGACTGTGTTTAGACTTTTGATGGGATTTAGGATGGAGAATAGCAATAAAATAAAACGTATGAAATCCTCCGGCTCCATAGAACTTTCGATAAGGACGTCTTGGCCGCCCAGCCAGAGGAGAATGACACCCATAGTAACGCCGATCATCTCTGTCACAGGTGATGAGGCAAGCCGTACGCTCATCTGGCGTTTTTGGAGACGGTAGTACTTCGCCGTCTCTTGCCGGAATTTCAACTTCTCGGTCTTTTCCATAACAAACGCCTTCACAACCCTGATGGCACCAAGAACTTCTTGAAGGATGGATACTATACCGGCAATCTGTTTTGATGATCTTTTCGCCTTACGGCGAATACTCCCACCCACCCAAACCATCATTGTTACAGCAGCTGGGAGAATCAGCATGGCGGCTAATGTGAGCTTCCAGTTTATAAGAAACAATAGTGCAAAAAATGTGATTATGTTGATGGGTTCAACAAGAAGTTTCTGGAAACTGACGGAAAAGGTACTCCGCATGGTAGCCACATCGTTTAAAACGATAGATGTTAGATCACCGGCACGGGAACGATTGAAGAAAGAAAGGGAAAGGGAAGTGAGATGGTCAAAAAGAGAATTCCTCAGATCGGTGATAACTTTGATTTGCATGAGCCCGGCGAAGAAATTCTTCAGATAGAGAAAAATATTTTTCAAAATAAAAATAAAGAAAATTGAAAGACACAGTTTCTTGAGAGTCCCCAGGGCCGTAGTGTCTAAAATCAACCTGTTGGTCCACATCTTCAGTGTCTCGTTCACTGTTCGCTCAGAAGCGGAGAGAAGTTCAGCCTGATTATTCAGAAGTGTTTCGAAATCGGTGAGGATGTTGCTGATAAAAGAGGCAGTGAGCCAGATGGAGAGAGAATTGAAAAAGACAAAAACCACCGAGGACAGAATGGAAACAAGCAAAAGAAGCCAGTGGGGTTTGGCGAGTATGAGGACGCGTTTAAACATAAAGGAAGATGTTGGGATTAATCAGGATTACAGGCTACGCCTGACCGCTGATTCGACTTTTGGGCCATACATTACAGAACTAACCCGCATAGAGGAAGTTTCCTCACATCTGTCATATATGACAAATCTATTACTTGATAAGGAAGAAATCATTACTTTTGCGTGGCACGATGCGAGTAGGAAAAAGAAGAATAATCGTAATTGGCGACCGTGTTCTGATACGGCCTGATGAATCGGCGGAAAAATCCCCGGCGGGGCTCTATCTTCCACCTACAGTAATGGAAAAAGAGGACGTCTGGGGCGGTGTTGTGGTTGAAGTGGGTCCGGGGCTCCCGGTTTCCGATCCAAATAGTGTAGAGGAAGAGCCTTGGAAATCTGAAATGGAGAATGTCCGTTACATTCCCCCTCAGGCCGAAACAGGAGACTACGCTCTTTTCCTTAAAAAAGCTTCTGTGGAAATCAACGTGGAAGAAAAGAAGTATCTCATTGTTCCGCAAGCAGCCATACTCGTCATCATCCGCGAGGAACTCACCTCTTAGGTTTCCGAAACAGTTTCAGAATTTAGATGCTAATTCAAACCACCTGTTAAAAGGTCACCTGTACCATTGAATGAGATAACATTTAAAGATTTTGGAGAAAAAGGTAACTGGATCGGTGGGTGTGATGCTGCTTCAACTTCATCCCAGAATTTGGATGTGACCACACCGTACTGGGGAAAGAAGATTGCATCAATTCCCCTCTCAGGCGGTGATGATCTTAACGCCGTCGTTGAGGCCGCCAGCAAAGCTTGGCCAGCCTGGCGAGATACACCTGTAGGAACAAGAACTCAAGTTATGTTCCAACTCAAATCACTCATGGAGCGAGATTATGAAGAATTAGCTGAACTCGTGGCTCTGGAAAATGGCAAAACCTTACCGGAAGCAAAAGGGAGCATTGACCGTGGTATAGATGTAATCGAATTTGCCACTTCCTTCACAAACGTCCTGAGAGGTGAAGTGTTGACTTTATCAAAAGGCGTCAGCTGTGAATCGTTGTACGAACCGATAGGTGTTGTGGCAGGTATTACACCATTCAATTTCCCTGTTATGGTCCCGCTCTGGATGATCCCCATCGCCATTACAGCGGGCAACTGCTTTATCCTCAAACCGTCAGAACAGACACCTCTTTCAGCTCTGAAAATGGCTGAACTGATGGGTGAAGCGGGGCTTCCCGCCGGTGTTTTCAGTGTGTTAAACGGCACCAAAGATGCCGTGGAGGCCATTACCGATCATCCCAACATTAAGGCTGTAGCTTTTGTTGGATCTTCGAAAGTTGCTGAAATTGTTTATAGCCGGAGCACTGCAAACGGTAAACGGGCACTATGCCTTGGCGGTGCAAAAAATCATCTTATTGTTACTCCAGATGCGCATAAACCAACAACTGTCAATGGTGTCATCAGTTCATCCATGGGAAGTGCAGGTCAGCGCTGCATGGCCGCTAGCGTTATGGTGGGGGTAGAAAATGTCGACGGCATCATCAATGCCATTGTGGATGATTCTCGCAACCTCAAGCTGGGTGAAGATATGGGTGCTGTTATAAGTGCCGCTGCCAGGGACAGGATCAGTTCCATGATTGACGAGGCTGA
>SCKS01000131.1 GCA_004124465.1 Fidelibacterota bacterium | reverse complement strand
TGGTGATAAATGATTTAATTGTATGGTCTTTGGTGATAAAATTGGATTTGTCCAAATACTAAATTGTAAATAGATTTATGAACGTTCAAGTTAAACCCCGCAGTTCAGTTGAGCTTACAAAGGCAGATTTTGTATCTGACCAAACCGTGCGCTGGTGTCCGGGCTGCGGTGACTACGCTATTTTGGCAAATATTCAAAAGGTAATGCCTGAGCTAGGTATTCCAAAGGAAAATATTGTATTTGTTTCCGGAATAGGCTGCTCAAGCCGTTTTCCTTATTACATGGATACATATGGGCTTCATACACTGCATGGAAGGGCCCCTGCTTTCGCGACCGGACTGAAAGTAGCTCGACCGGACCTTACTGTCTGGCTTGTTACAGGCGACGGAGACGGGTTAAGCATAGGAGGAAATCAGCTGCTGCATATGCTGAGAAGGAATCTGGACGTAAATGTTCTGCTGTTCAACAACCGCATCTATGGACTTACAAAAGGCCAGTATTCACCTACTTCCGAGCAGGGAAAAGTAACCAAAAGCACACCGTTTGGTTCGCCTGATATGCCCTTGAACCCCATGCTTTTCGCGCTGTCTGCAGGTGCAACTTTTATTGCGCGCACCTATGATGTGGACGCAAAAGGAATGCAGGAAATCTTTAAAGAAGCAGTGAAACACAAGGGTACTTCATTTGTGGAAATATACCAGAATTGCAATATCTTCAATGACGGTACTTTTTCCCTAATTTATGAGCGCCCTGTACGTGACGACCGTATTTTACACTTGAAACATGGTGAACCGTTTATCTTTGGAAAAAACCAAAATAAAGGAATCCGCCTTAATGGCCTGAAGCCGGAGGTGGTTGAACTTGAAAACGGATTCAACAGGGATGAACTGCTCAGGCATGATCAGTATAGTTCGGACAGCACTCTGGCAAACCTGTTAAGCAACTTTAACTATCCTGAATTTCCCGTGCCGATGGGGGTCCTGCGTCAAATAAAGAACTCCACCTATGGAGAAATAATCGAAAAGCAAATAAATACTCATCTTGAAAAACATGGCAAAGGAAAGTTGACTGATCTTTTAAGAGGAACTCATGTCTGGACCAACTGACGGGTTTCTTTCAAATTACCAGAAATTTCTTGCACTCCACCAATTAATTCAGTAGACTTACATGCTGAGTAGGGCGATTAGCTCAGCTGGGAGAGCGGCGGCCTTACAAGCCGTAGGTCACAAGTTCGATCCTTGTATCGCCCACCATTTCCCCGCTTTCAAGGGGTCGTAGTTCAGTTTGGTTAGAACGCCGGCCTGTCACGCCGGAGGCCGCGGGTTCAAGTCCCGTCGACCCCGCCACGCAATTCCAGTAATACCAAGGGATTGAGAGCACAGCTCCCCGTTTGTATGCATTTTTGTATAAATGCATCTGTACTTCCTTTAGTTTCCTTAACACCAGTTTCCGGAATTTTATTCAAACTATTGTTGATGCAAGACTCAAAGTTTGGTTATTTTAAAGTGTGGATTCATCCAAAAAAAATTCTGAGTTGCTCATGAAGTCAATTTCCTGAGGCTTTTTACGTATTTACCAAATGAAAAAAACAGTTTTGCCCGAAGTTCTTGATCTTACACCAAATACTTCTTTAAAGATGATGGATCAAAGGTTCTCCGGGCCAAAAGCATGGATAACGGAAGACCTTTCAGAAGCGGATTGGGAAATCAAATTCACTAAGAAAGCCCTGGAAGAGATCCGCTCCATGACAGACAGAATTTCAGCAAATCCTTTGTCCATAAATCTGAGAGAACCTGGCGAATTCGAAATTCCTGAACTGAGACGGATTTTTTCAAAAGCTAAAAAAATTCTGAATAAAGGGTGCGGGTTCTGCGTGATTGAGAGGATGCCGATGGAAGAAATCCGTGTAGAGGAACTGGTTGGATGCTATTGGATTCTTTCACAGCTTATAGGACGAACGGTTGCCCAGAAATGGGACGGCACAATGATTTATGACGTAACTGACACCGGACAGTCTTTCAGTTATGGCGTACGGGGTTCATACACAAATGTTGAGCTTTTCTTCCACAATGACAATGCCTTTGGAATCAGCCTCCCGGAATACGTGGGACTGTTCTGCAAAAATCCGGCTCTGAAAGGAGGCACCAGCCGCTTTTGCAGTATCTACTCAGTTCACAACCGGATGCTTGAAAATCATCCGCGTCAGCTTGAAAGACTTTATCGTCCCATGCTTTTTGACAGGCAGAAAGAGCACGCAGATGGCGCCGCAAAAATGACATGGGCTCCTTTCTTTTACTGGAACGAGGATCAGCTAAAGGCTAGAGTAAATATTTCGCTTGTTCACAAAGGCTATAAATTAGCAAAAAAAGAAATGGATGATGAACTTAAGGATTCACTTGAATCGCTTGCACAGGTGGTCAGTTCACCAGACCTATGGATTGAAGACCCGCTGGAAAGGGGACAGCTCCAGTTTCTCAACAACCTGGAACTGGTTCATTTTCGAAGTCATTTCAACGATCATGAAGACCCTGAGTGCAAACGTCACCTTTACAGGACCTGGCACAGGGATTCCGGAGTACGCAGCTATGATGGCTGAAATGGTGCTGACTGGACATTCGTCAGT
>SCKS01000130.1 GCA_004124465.1 Fidelibacterota bacterium | reverse complement strand
CCAGACGCTGCCACACTAGAAGTATTTGGATGGTCTTGTGCATACAGTCTCATACACAAAACCAATACTACAGCAAAAGAAATTGTTCTTTTTAACATGTTTTCTCCCCTGTTTTTGTTATTGATTATTTTCTACTGAGCTTTTTGCTCACCCGAACCGTTAGAAAGCTAAGCAGTAAGAAAGAAAAAATCACCCCATATCATATATATACCGGGTACCGTTCAACAAAACTCGCCCCCAATCGGGGGCTCTTTATTTTCCAGGAAAAGCTAGGGAAGCGCAACAAAAAAAGTAATGGTCGGGTGGGTTCGAGGCGCTGTCAAGGCGTTCATCACCTCGAATTTTAATTCAAATGAGCTGAGTCTCTTCAGGGTCTTAACCAGCAGGGTGACAGTGGAATGCGGCGGCACGGTGACAAGATCGCCTTTTGCCTGGAAGTTGAATTCTCCCCGATTACTCAGAATAAACTTCGAATCGGAATAATTCTTTAAAATGACCTCCGCCACATCACTGTTACCTCTGTAGCTGGCGGCATCAGTCTTAATGGACGCCTCCAGGAGCGGCATCATCTCTGTCTCTCTGCCGATAAGGAGATTGTTGAACCACACCACTGTCCGTCGCTTAGTCAGAGCCTTTTTTACGGCTTCGGCTGACTTCTCTTTTGCAAAGACAAGTGTAACAGGACGGTGTCCACCCTGGGGTACTCTGTATTGCCAGTCCACCAAGCCGTGGATATCAGACGTACCCAGCATGGTGAGATCGTAATCGAGAGCAATTTGCACTGCTTCGTCAGAGTAAGTGGTGTCATTCACCACTTCAATACCATGGAGAAGTTTTTTCTTGATGAGATCCTTGTGCATATCTGAAAGAGGGACGATACCGTTCGGCGTCTGAGACAGCCAGTTAGGATGATTCCAGAAAACAAAAGCATCCTGGCGCTTCGCCTCGCGAAACACATCCATGGCATCTTCATGAAGCAATTTGTTTGCGTCTTTTACAAATACCGCATTGGAGTGCCCAGGCGGCATCTGGCGTGTTATCTCTGAGCCGTTGAGAATGATGAGATCATGCCCTTCGGCCCGATTGCTGGCAACAACATGTGACCGGTTCCGGTCAGGGTTGGGTATATCCTCTTTGTGGGGCTGATATTCCAGATGCTCAGTAATGGCGATAACATCCAGACCGTCCCGCATCGCTTCATCAACACGGATAATTGGCCAAACAACTCCATCAGAAAAAACAGTGTGCATATGGAGATCACAGGTGAGCGTTTTGTACCCCGGAACGTCGGGGAAACGAATCACACGGTCGTGCTTGTGTTTATGCGGTGTCTGTCCTGGCAATAACGTCAGGAACATTATTAGAATTAGAACCGAACTTTTTATCTTATTCATTTTCCCCTCCTTCTTTACGGTCAATCACAGCCATTGTCACTCTACTGACGCATGAAAGTTTTCCGTCATGCCTTGTGATTTTTACTTGCCAGACATGAGTCTGCTTTCCCAGGTGAATAGGCCGGGCTGTACCTGTCACCTCACCCTCCTTAGCACTTCTGATGTGGTTGGCGTTGATCTCAATCCCGACCGCATTATTTCTTGACGGATCAATAACCAGATATGCACCCATACTGGCAAGCGTTTCAGCAAGCACACAGTTCGCACCTCCATGAAGAAGTCCTACGGGCTGTTTTGTTCGATCATCAACAGGCATTGTCCCTTTCAGGTAGTCATCACCTATTTCTGTGATCTTAATGCCAATCTGCTTGTTAAGCCCGGTCATTTCCCTCGAGCCGTGCTTACCGGTTGTATAATCCTTGAACCAGATACTCATTATTCAATCACCTTTCAATCTGTTTGCCTTTAGCACTTCGTAGTATTCTGTCGCTTCTTTACAGAGCGGTAAGAGTTCATCAGGCAAATCAACAGTTTTCTTTTTATAAGGCAGGTAGCCGGTAGACTTCTCAACTCGGTCGTACCAGTGCTTTGCCCAGACTCCGTCCGTCTCGCGCCTCCCTGCCGGCCAGGAGAGCATCCGTTCAGAGAAATCTACACCCACCCTTTCACAGAACAGACTCAACATCCTTTTCGGGTTTTCCAACACGTCTCGTGAGTCCAGAACTGGCGGGATCTGCCCTGTCTTTTCTTTCTCGTATTCAAACAGTTCCAACTGCTGGCTGTAGCCGATTTCAGGTAAGGATACATTCTCTCTTTTAGCAGTATATGAGAGGAGCACCTCTCTTGGTTCTCTGATGAGAAAACAGTTCATAAGACCGGAGGTCCATTCTTTTTCCATCTCTGGCAGAAAATGCTGAGCCATATGCTTCTGATACCAGACCGAATATCCGTTCTGTGGAGAGTCCGTGAGCCAGTCTGACACTAGGCGCCAATCGGTCTGTTGCGAAGCAATCACTTCTTCCTTGCCGGGATGGTCCCGACCGGTAGCTGAAAGATAGTAAGCATAGAACGGCTCATCGGTGACAAAAGTGTCACCGCGACTTTCCCAGGAACGCATGAGGGTGGTTGAAATGTTTCTGGGGCCGGACCACATGGCAATCCGAAGAATGTTGTCAGTCACTATTACATTCCCGTTTAATCAATTCAATATAGAGCTGTTGCAGACGCTCGGTCATATCTCCCCGCTTCCCGCCAGAAAGCTCATGCCCATCCA
>SCKS01000129.1 GCA_004124465.1 Fidelibacterota bacterium | reverse complement strand
ACAATATGCCGGAGTGGCGGAATTGGCATACGCACAGGACTTAAAATCCTGCACTCGTAAGGGTTTGAGGGTTCGAGTCCCTCCTCCGGCACTCCTACTAAAGAACCTCCTAAAGGAATTTTCAGTTCTTGTTTCATTTCCAATAGAGTTGACTCAATTACCTCAACTTTTAAATATTAAACTCCATCAAATCTTCAGCCAAGAATAGTTCGCCACTGTACTCGGCGAGACATTTTGCTCGCACATCTTTTAGCTCACAAACAGGGTAAAAATGCGTGAGGCACAACTTTCTGCAATTGGCATTCTGGGCTAGTTTACCGCATTCACTGGGTGTCATATGCCCCTGCACTTTCATATCATCTGGCATTGAACATTCCAAGATCATCAAATCTGCTTCCCTTCCCAAGTCAATCATCCCATCGCAATAATCCGTATCGCCGGAAACCACCAGCGATTTCCCATTGGCGAGCTCAAACCGGTAGCCACGACTCAGTTCGATGTGTTTCACTTTTTTTGAGATAACGATCAGCCCATCATAAAGTTTTGTTTCTTCGTCTTGCTCTAGTATTTTCACTTTATAGGTAGTAGGTATCAACCAGCTTTTATAAGCCTGCATTAGAATATCAAAAAATCGTTTAAAGCCTGGGCCTGCAATAATTTCCAGGTCTTTTGTTCTTGGGTCCTGCGGATACTTTGAAGCAAAAAGAAACGGGACCAGATCACAAATATGATCAGGATGGTTGTGGGTAAAATAGATACGGTCTATATCGTGGTAAGTAAGCCCTTTTTTAAGTAAGTTGTGCATCGATCCATAACCAAAATCAACCATAGAACAGATATTTTCATGTTCAACAAGAACCCCGGATGAATTTCGTTCATTCGAAGGCACCATTGTACCCGAGCCCATGATAGTAACTTTCATACTAAACACCTGACGGAAAAAAATGAACTTCTTCGATATCTACTTAGTGAGCAGGATGAAAAATACCAAACGAGCTGGTATAACCGTGAAGGAACGTGGTTTTCCCTACTGGCCCGATTTCACCGTTACAAAAAAATCCTCCTAGTGGAATATCCCCGAGTTGATCACGGAACATATCGGAATCGTGATTGGGTTTTCCATAAAGATATTGACCGCGACCCAGACAAGAGAACAGCAAAGCCCCTGAGGCTTTCTTAGCATGTTCTTCAGTTTTGTAACGGTTTAGTACCAGCCTTAAATCTTCTGCAGACATATCCTTGTCTCGCAGGTGAAACTGAACCAATTGCCCTTCACGTAACATGGCTCCTACCTGTATACCTCCCGATGCTCGATCGGCTCCCATAATATTGCGTATCAGGAAATCCCCCTGTTGGGGATTATCTTTAAGCGGATCCATCTCGATCCCCAAAAACAACGACGTCTGCACCAGCCTCTTATCGTTTTCGTTCAACTCTTCATGTATCTTTTCCAATAGGTCCAGCGGTGGCTGTTCATCCATTTCGGTAAGAAGTGTTCCGTTACACTTAGAAATTTTAACCGGTACCCCAATCGGACGGCATCCTTGTGCAACAATGGTATCCATACCAATATTTCCACTCAATGCCATACCAATCAATCCGTTGCGGTAAATTTTATCATCAAGGTAGAGCGCGTTTTCCCCCTGCATTTGAGCTCCACTGGCCAGCCCTCCCACCTTACCACTGTTGGGATAGGCAAAGTCGACTCCTGAAAGAAACTCCTCCCCGCGAAACGAGAAAGGGTCCGCCAGAAAAATAAAGTTTGGTTTTTTTTCTGCGTTGACCCCCAACCATTCTCGCCAAACATCAGGCGCCGTATCTTGATCTGGCAAGTCCATTGTGTCAGACTGAATGCCCTTAATTTCAACATCTGGCAAATTCGCACAGGTTATGCTAAGCGCAGGCTGTTGTTCCACTTCCTTTCCACCTCCAACAATTCCACCGCCGGAACAACCTAAAAAACGTCCCGGGTCCATCCGTTCGCGAATTAATTTCGGGATTTCCTCGTACTTATCCTTGAACTGTGGTGACACAAAAATAACAGTAAGGTGAACCGCATCACCTCCCATTTGGCGGCGGACGGCTTCTATGGATTCATCAATACATGCTTCAATATTATTCTTAGCGGATAAATGAGATGCCCACTTCATATGCTCTCCTAAGTGAATTTTAAGAATGAAAATTTTAGCTATTGCTTTGTTAGATGCTAAACCTAGATGTTGGTTTTGTTCGTTAGAAATTCTATTACCTCTTTTGCCGCGGAAGCTCCATCTCGAATACAGTCAGGGATACCTATACCTGTATAAGCACTTCCTGTAACAAAAAGACCTGGAAAGGATTGGAGCTCTTCTCGAATCGATTCTATCAGCGCGGCATGCCCTACTTGGTATTGCACATTCGATTTTTTATATTTGAATACTTTTAGAAACACTGGCTCACAATCGATTCCCATGATATCAAGAAGCTCCTCGCGAACCATGGTACCTATCGAGTCTTCATCCAGTTCAGCCAATTCTTCCCGCATCGCTCCACCCACAAAACACCTTAGCATGACATATTCTTCTGGAACCCTTTCAGGAAATTTCGAAGAAGTCCATGTACATGCCAAAATGCGTTTCCCTTCCGTCTTGGGTACGACAAACCCAAACCCATCGAGCGAATGCGGGAAACCTTCTTTTTTATACGCAATGGAAACGGTGGCCGTGGAAACATATCGGATCTGATTGAGCAAACCGGCTACTTTGGG
>SCKS01000060.1 GCA_004124465.1 Fidelibacterota bacterium | reverse complement strand
ATCCGAGATAACTGACAACAACAGTAAATACACCGGTGGAAATTCCGTCAAGAACGTAGTAACCATTCCGGTCAGTGGCCATCCCTTGCCCTGTTTCTAATAAAAACACGTTCGCTCCCATAAGAACTTCTCCTGTCTCTTCATCGGTGATAAAGCCGTTTATGCGACCGGACTGAGCCCAAGACAATGAGGAAAGTAAAAATAGAGCTAGGACAATCCGCAACTTCACAAGTTTCACGCCTCGGCCTTTTCCTGATTGGGAGAATCCCCATTGGTTGCTGACGATGTGGAGCCGGAGCTGATCAGATCCATTACAGCCTCCCGGGTCTGTTTGGCTACGTCGTATCTGTCATCATAGGTTTTCCCCTCCACGGAGAACGGTTCCCCAATGATAACCTTCAGAGGATTCTTCCAAGTTCCCTTAATGAGTAAACTGTCAATATTGGCCATCGAATGGATGGCGACAGGAACCACTTTCATGCCTGTTCCCACAGCCAGCACGGCGCCGCCGGGCATAAAAGGCCTTATCACTCTATCCTTGAAATAGGTTCCTTCTGGAAAAATCACCACAGATCTTAGGTGGCGTTTCAGTTTTTCCGCTGCCTTCATCATGGTGTATTGAGCACCTGTAGGGTTAGAGCGGTCCACAAAAATGTGCCCTTTTAGCGCCGCATACCAACCGGCGAAGGGAAATTTTTTGAATTCTCCCTTCGATACAAAAACAATGTCCCGCTTCAAAGCCAGATAGAGAAGTGCTATATCCGCTTCATGGGTGTGGTTACTCATAAAAACATATTTTTCCCCAGGAATTAGGTTTTCCTTCCCTTCCAGTCTGTATCGAATGCCCCCCATGAGAAAAACCCATTTGGACCAGAGCCAGGTAAAAAACCAAGGACGGCGGTTGCGAAAGAGGACGCTCAAGAGTATATCAAGGGGTGCAAGAAGAATAAAAGCCACGGCCATATTCATCCCGATCCAAGAAATCCTCAGATAACTAATTATACTACGCACGCCTGCTCAACCAAAAAGACAGTTCTTTTTTATAACCACTTTATTCTCTAAAGAAATGAGTCACGAAGACGAGAAGAGTATGGGGACGCTTACTTTTCGGCTGGTTCTGGCTTATCCGCAGAAAGGAAATCAAGAATATCTTCGCCATGAGTGGTCACAGAAACCTTGTCGTAAATCTTCGTGATCTTCCCCTCTTGATCAATAATGAATGTTTTTCGTGTTGTCCACCGCCCTTTGTCGACCCCGTACAGTTTACCTACTTTGTGTTTATTATCACTTAAGAGTATGAATGGAAGGTTATACTTGTCGCGAAATTTTTTCTGAGACTCGACAGAATCATAACTGATGCCAAAAACTGTAATCTTCTGCTCTTTGAATCGATTGAAATGATCCCGCAAACTGCAGGCTTCTTTCGTTCAACCTGGAGTATCAGCCTTGGGATAGAAATAGACAACTACGCGCTCCCCACGATAATCAGACAGCCTTCGCTGTTTTCCATCGTGGTCAGGCAGAACGAAGTCGGGTGCTAAATCACCTACTTTCGGACCGTTCACATTTTCACCAACACACAGGCCGAGAGCCAACATTAGGATAGTTCCGTTTCTCAACATCTCATTTGTGATAAAACAGTGTGCAATTTATGGAGTATTACTCTTTAATCAGCCAGCAAATAGCTCAGGGACTTCTGGTCAAAATGGGTTGGCTCTACACCGAACATCTCGAAAAGGTCTTTGGAATCGCAGGTATTCCCTTCCATAAGCATTGTTATCTGATCCCGCGTGATGGGAAAGAAGGAAAATCTGTCCATTAGGACGGCTACAGATTTTACCCCCAGAGCCGGTGCCGGAACTGTCCACTTGTTTTTGCCCAATGCTTTTCCAATAGCCTTAATAATTGCTTTCCAATCAAAATTCTCAGGGCCACCCAGTGCATAGACCTGACCGATGCTTTCTTTCCTACTTAGAGATTGAACGAAGATGGAACAAACGTCTTTTACATAGACAGGAGACATTTCGAACTTGCCCGCATCATTAGGCAAAAGACCGGAATAAAAAAGAGGCGCCGGCAGGGGCAAGCGAATAAGCTGATCACGTAACTGAGTGCAAAATTCGGGACGGTCTTGGCCTCTAGGGTCACCAAAAATGAGTGAAGGACGAAAAATGGTATAGTCCAGACCTGTGGTTTTCAAATACTCCTCGGCAAGATATTTGGTTCGCTGATACTCTGTTCCATCAGGCTTAACTCCATTGGCACTCATAAGAATAAATCGCTTACTCCTTAACTCTTCAGCAACAGCCATACAGGTCTTGGCTCCACGGAAGTGAAGGTTCTCGTAGGTAATACCTTTTCCAGGAAATTGGCGAACAATACCAATGCAGAAGATCACAGCATCAGAACCTGAAATCACTGAATGAACGGCATCTAGATCATTAATATCGCCACTAATGATTTCACATTCGTCATTTCTAGAGATTTTTCGCTCACTACCCGCCCTCACCAGGAGTCTGGGTTGGTGCCCGTTGTCCAGCAGTTCATCTAAGATATAACTACCTACAAAACCGGTTCCACCAAAGAGTGCTACTTTCATTGTTTAATCCTTTTCTTCTTCCAACTTACCAAAAAAATCTTCAAACTTTTTCTTGTAACAGTAGAAAATGTCATCCAACTGCTTACGGACCATAAGCCAGTGCATTAATTGCCCCAGCCTGCCTAGGAGCATGGCGTAAGTAACATTGTCCGTCAAAAGCATCCTCTATTGAGAAGGGAAAGTATAGTGACAAATGGTTCATGCTAAACATAATTTTCTCGGTTGCTGATCTGGTCAATTAGAGTGTATGTTTTCAAAATGATCATTTGACGAGCCAAACTGTCCAGTTAACTTTCGCCAATTCAAGTTAAGGAGTGAGACTATGAAATATTTAAAAACAGCCTCGGTTACTTTTTTCATTCTTGCATTTTCTCAGAGCAATATTTTCGGTTTGCCAAAGAGCTCCAGTAAGCTGAAAACCCTGGCCGTAGATTATGTTGAGGCAGATGCCAAAATGATCCAGCAAATGGTGGATATGATATTCAGTTTTGGGGAGCTGGGATTTCAGGAAATAGAGACCTCCAGATACCTCGTGAATATTTTGAAGAAGAACGGGTTTAAGGTTCAAGAGGGAATCTCAGGGATGCCCACTGCATGGATGGCCGAATGGGGTTCAGGGAAACCTGTAATCGCTCTTGGTTCCGATATTGATGGCATTCCGAAAGCGTCTCAAAAACCCGGCGTGGGATACCACGACCCCCTCATCGAAGGCGCCCCCGGTCACGGCGAGGGGCATAACTCAGGACAGGCTGTGATTGTGGCAGCGGCCTTGGCTGTGAAAAAAATCATGAAAAAAGAAAAAATGAAAGGAACAATCCGGATTTGGCCCGGTGTAGCCGAGGAACAACTGGGCTCTAAAGCTTACTTTGTTCGGGACGGATTTTTCAAAGATGTGGATGTTTGCATCTTCACACATGTGAGCCGTAATCTGTCTACCTCCTACGGCGCGGGAGGCGGGAACGGTCTTGTTTCAGTGGAATATACTTTCAAGGGGCAGACAGCTCACTCCGCCGGTTCGCCCTGGCGGGGCAGAAGTGCCCTTGATGCTGTGGAACTAATGAATATCGGATGGAACTTCAGAAGAGAACATCTTCGTCCCAGCTATCGCGTCCATTACGTCATCACTGATGGTGGCGATCAACCCAATGTGGTCCCGCGGAATGCTTCCGTCTGGTACTACCTTCGGGAAATCGATTACAAGCATATCATGGATCTTTTCGATATGTCAAACGACATTGCCAAGGGAGCGGCTCTTATGAGCAACACAGAACTCGTCTCAACACGTATTCTGGGCAGTGCTTGGCCGCGGTACTTCAGCAAACCCGTTGCCATGGTCATGAACGACAATATCAAGGAGGTTGGTCTGCCGGAATGGAGTGACGCTGATCAAACGTTAGCAAAAGCTGTTCAGATAGAGGCCGGCAATGAAGAACCCGAGGGGCTCGCCACTGAGCTTGACACGCTGAGAGAGCCACTTCCGGAGCGGTATAACAAAGGTGGCGGTTCAGATGACATTGGTGATATCAGCTGGACAATACCTACGGTAACGCTCCGTTTTCCATCCAACATTCCCGGTCTGCCCGGTCATAACTGGCTTAACTCTATCGCCATGGCGACACCCATCGCTCATAAAGGCGCAGTAGCCGGTGCGAAGGTGGTGGCCATGACACTGGTAGACCTCTTCACCGACCCTTCCATCGTTACTGACGCAAAGAAGTATTATGAGGAAGAACAGGCATCCAAGATGGAATACAAACCCATGATCAGGGATGAGGACACCCCAGCCATTGATCTAAATAGAAAAATCATGGCGACGTACCGGGATGAAATGCGGAAATATTACTACAATCCTAAGAAGTATGATACTTATCTCGAACAGCTGGGGATAAAATATCCAACGGTAAAGTAGTAGCTAAAGCAGACTTTCGACCACTTTGGCCATCTTTACATCACGCTCGGTAACACCACCGGAGTCGTGGCTTGTAAAGGTAATCTCCACACGGCACCACCCAATCTCTAGATCGGGATGGTGATCGTGTTCTTCTGCCTTTTCAGCAAGGCGATTTACAAAAGTGATACCGTCCATGTAAGCTTCAAAAGTGCACTCTTTCACAAGAGAATTATCTCCAAATGACCAGCCGGGAAGTTCCTGAAGGGCTCTGTCAATCTTCTTCTGCTCCAATCTACCCATATCGATTCACACTCCTTTAACGCTATGCGTTCCCGGTTGCCTGATCAACCTTTTCCATCTCCGGCTCCAGGTCAACACCGAGGCCGTCAGCGATCCTGTTAATATAGTTGAAATAACTGATCACCTGTGCAGCATCGCTGATAGCTGACTGGCTGAATCCTTTCTGCCGCAAATATTCCACATCACTCTGAGCCATCTTGTCGGGGGATTGGGTCAGTTTTTCCGCCCATTGGCACAAGGCACGATCAGCTTCATCAAACTCAGCCGACTTCCAGTCTCGTTTCAGCTGATCAGCCAATTCATCATTCCCGACTTCAACACGGAAGTCTTCAACATGGGCCTCCACTCAGTAAAAACAATCATTCGTCCAAGAGACTACCGCGGCCAGCATCTCTCGCTGTGCACGGGAAAGTTCCGATTCACCAAACATAATAGCCAAGTACATCCGCATTGAGGCCTGAAGAGCTTGCGGGCTCCGACTCATAATCTTGAGAATGTTGTAAACCCTTCCGCTCCGGCGGATACCTTTTTCATATTCAACTTGAACAAGGCCTGCGGCATCTTCTGGTTTTACGAGATCGATATAAGCCATTCTAGAATTCCTGTTTTTCTCTAAATGTCTTACCTGCTGCGAAATTTATGTAAGCTATGCATCACGCCGCAACTAAGAGTAAGACCAAACAGTTGTAACGCCGGATGACCCAGTGTAACTTTGAAAAAAGAAGTTATTTTCGGGAAAGGAGCCTTGTGATGTCTGAGAAAGAAAACAATCTTGTAAAAACGGGTGACCAGGTTGACCTGAGTAAATATGTGGATGGCGAAGGAGGTATTTTCAGTGTGCGCCAACTGGAAAACATCAGAGGCTGGAACAATATCCAGTACGGTGCCGGACTTTCAGAAAAAAATGTCGGCTCCAAGAAACTTTCCATGAATATAGCTACAATCCCGGCCGGCGGGGTGGCCCTAGCCCACATCCATGTGGACTTCGAAGTGATGATCTACCTATTGCAAGGGAGTGTCCGTCACGAATACGGTTCGGGATGCAAGAAATCGGTTATTCATGAGGCCGGAGACATGATATTCATCGAACCGGGGATTCCCCACGAGGTGTTTAACGTAAGCGATACAACCGAGGTGAGGGCGGTGGTTGCCCGGTCCGACGCTTCAGAATGGGAAAATATCGTCCCCTACGATCGAGACACTGAAGACTAAAATTTAAGTCCTAATCTTAGGCGACTCTTCAACCTCCAGAGACTGAGTCGTTTCATAATCTTTAGTGCTTCTTCTTTTTCATTTTATTGATAATCACTTTTTTCTGCTTTTTTCCATCTTCATTATCTTCATCAATCCATATTTCCATTTCCCCAGAGCCACCTTCAAATTTTCCGTGACCCATGGTAATAACGTGAACTTCACCGTCCTCTGTAACCCACTTAATCCCCTCACCTGTTTCTTCAAAGTTAGAGGCATCCACAGGCTTTCCGTTTACCGTTACATTGAGGGTGGTATCACCATCAGTCACTTCCTTTTCAACTCTTACATCCATGGTTTTTCCAAAAGAAGCTGAAGTGTGGTCTCCATCATTTACACCGATAAAAATGTGCTCATCATCATCTTCCAAGTGCATATTACTGAAAAGAATCAACCCTGCAGCCACAACGGCCAGGGCCAGATATTTCCAGAGCATATCCAGTTTCTCTTTTATCGTCATAGTCTTTCTCCCTTTTGAGTCAATTTAAAAGATAGAAACATCACATCAGTTTTTTTTAGCATGCCATTCTTCTAGAACCTCAAGTTCCCGCTCAGCAGAGATCCCAGCCTTCAATTTCGCTGTTCTCTCGGAAGGTTGCGATTTATACCATTCTAAGGTGTCAAATGCTGTAACTGCAAGGGGCCGGTAAGTGAGTCCCGCTGCCAGCGGTTTGGAAAGATCAAATCTCTGAAAGCCCAGACGGTCATCTTCTGCGGGCATCCAGCAGGGAAATTCACGATAAGGACGAAGTTTCCTCTCCAATAGAAAATCCGTTTCAACCCAGGTAAATGATACATCAACATTAGTAACGGCTCGGCATCCATAGAGGAATTCAGCAAAAGAGAGCGGTGATTGAGGTCCAAGAGCGTTGTAACTCCCTGTATTACCATTCTCTATAAGGTGGATATACCACTCTGCCAAATCTCTAACATCTATAAACATAACACCATTTTCAGGATCCCCTGGTGCCAGCACTTCACCTCCCCTGTCGATTCGCACGGGCCAGTAAGTGAAACGGTCTGTGTTATCTCCGGGGCCTACTATGAGACCCGGCCGAACAATGAGGGTACGATCGCCAAACGCTTTTCGGGCTTCACGCTCACATAAAACCTTATCCTGGCCGTAGCCGAGACTGCGACGCTCATCTACTGCACTTGGATCAGGATCGTACTGAGGGCTGGTTTCATCCATACCAATCTCTGAAAAATCTGCGTAAGTAGAACGGGTAGATGTAAAGAGGTAGCGATCCACAGATTTTTTCAATAATTGGGCTGTATCTCGGACCCACCAAGGTCGGATGGCTGAATTATCGATGACTACATCCCATGTGCGACCCTTAAGTGATTCAAGATCATTCTCTCGATCCCCTTTCAGCTTTTCAACTTCAGGAAAAAGGTGAGTATTTGTTTTCCCACGGTTAAAAAGGGTAATAACATGACCACGGGCCTGTGCGCTTCTCACCATATGAGGTCCGATAAATCCGGTACCTCCCAAAATGAGAATAGACATGGGTTTCCCAGCTCCGTAGTTAACAGTTTTTGTCTTCCCTTTAGACAGGTTAAACCCTAAAGCTGTTGCTGCAACGGTTGTTGTCTTTAGAAATTCCCTTCTGGATTTTTTCATCTCTTACCTATCATTTGATTAAAAAAATACATAAACTGATTCAATAAAGCTAGGTTGACAAGCCTTTCAATTTATTTTTGGTGGCTGATTAAAACCGCCACATACTTTTTCAAGCAGTTCCGCGAATTTTATTGTCGTCCGGTCCTCAAGATAGGGACCTATAATCTGTATACCAACAGGCAACCCATCTTCAGATAGTCCAATGGGTGCAACTGTGGCAGGAAGCTGAGCGTTGATGGCCAGTCCTGCCCACACCATCAGATCAAAATAAGGCCTTGGCTCGCCATTCACTATCAGTTTCCTCTGGAAAAAGTCGGGACTGTGATCGTGTTCAAACGCGGAGGTAACAGTTGTGGGACATAAGAGCACATCATAGTCATGGAACAACTCGTGCCACTTCACCCGGACACGGTGTCGCCGCTCATCGGCTGACAGCCAATCCTTATGAGGAATCAGCGCACCCCGAGCCTGCCGAACAGGCAGAGAATCATCATCTGGCTCGCTGGAATCTAATAGTTTTCTCATACTATCAATCACATTCGGAGGGAAACCTGTGGCTATAACGGGAGGGACGAGATCCCAGAAGATTCGATCATTCATCTCAAGAGAAATGTCGGGATGCGTTTCTACAATTTTCATACCACACTTTGCCAGCTTCTCTACCACTCCTTGAATGGCGTCAGAAATGGCCCTCTCCACAGGACAGTATGGATCATCCAGCCAGACGGCCACACGATAATCATTCAGCGTTTCATGTCTCGGTGGGGGCAGTTCCATTTGCCACGCCACGCTGTCCATCATTTTTGGTGCTACCAGTAATGAAAGGGCAAGTTCAAGGTCCTCTGGTGAACGAGCCAGTGGGCCCGCTACGGAAAGGGTGTCACCATCATTCACACACCCCGGTGGTGGCGGGATGTGCCCCCGCATAGAGATGATACCGTAGCTTGGTTTATGGCCGTATACTCCGCAAAAATGGGCCGGCGTTCGGATGGAGCCACCAATGTCACTGCCAATTTCTAACGGTGTCATTCCTGCAGCCAGTGCTGCCGCTGCGCCTCCCGAAGAACCACCCGGTGTTTTGGTGACGTCCCACGGATTATTTGTAGTCCCATAAACATCGTTGAAAGTTTGGAAATCGCCCGACAGCAGTGGCACATTTGTCTTCCCAAATACAATAGCTCCTGCATCCACGAGGCGCTGAACGGCCTCAGCGTTCTTCACTGGGAAGTGATCCTTCCATTTAGGTGATCCGCCGGTAGAGGCTAACCCTTCTACCTCAAAGGCATCCTTAACGGTCATGGGGAGACCGTGTAGAGGACCCCACGATTCACCACGGGTGAGTGCTTCATCAGCAGCCTTGGCTCGCTCCGTAGCCCGTTCAGCATCAGTTACCACAACTGCGTTGATCTCTGAATTACTCGCCTCGATTTTTTGAAGATGAACCTCAAGCAGTTCCAGAGCGGAAATCTCCTTCTTCTGTATTTTTTCAAGCAAGCCAGTGGCGGTTTGATACAGATCGATGTTCAATAGATCATCTCTCCATGGTGAGATCTTTGGCCAACCGGGCGTTATAATCAAATCCTTCGGCCTTCCCCTGCCGGCGGCCCACAAAAAAGAGAGCGCTCCCCACAGCCAGCCATAAGATTGTCCAAACAAAAACTGTCTTCAATATGGACACCATGAATATGAGCATGACGGCCGCTGAGAAAAGTCCTATGCCGATAACAATCAAAGGTGATGGCTTGAATTGAGCCGACTCATAGAGTGGCCGGTTGACTTTCGGCAGCATCATGAGT
>SCKS01000059.1 GCA_004124465.1 Fidelibacterota bacterium | reverse complement strand
AGCCCTAACCCCTCTTGAATTTGTCTTTCAAATGAAAAAACAGAAGGATTGTAATTAAGGCTTATGTAGATGCGGGGATCAAAGGGGCAAACATACACTCACTCCGAAAGACCGCTGGATCCAGGCTGGTACAAAAGGGAGTTGATATTTATAGGGTGAGTGCATTCCTGGGACACAGTAGTGTAAGGGTTACTGAAAAACACTATGCTGAGCTTTTGCCAAGCAATTACGAAAACCTGGCTGAAATAATTGAATCCGGCTTGCCTGATACGCATATGATACGCAAAAACAGTACCAATTTGTACCAAATGAGTGATTTTGGGAAAAAGGGAAAATCCCCGTTTGTCGACGAGGATTTTGTGGCTCGGGCCGGAATCGAACCAGCGACACATGGATTTTCAGTCCACTGCTCTACCGACTGAGCTACCGAGCCTTGATTTGCCCGGCAAAATTAGTTCCCTTAGTCGTCGAAAAGCAACCGCATAATCTTGCTAAATGGCTTGCTCGACCCTCATTGAGGCTCTATGTTCACGCGCTTTGTCGGATGAATTATGAAGATCGTCATTGCAACACGTAACAGGCACAAGGCTGTGGAATTGCAAACGCTTCTCCATGGAGTCGGATATGATGCTGTCCGGCTTGATGAAATTGATCCTGATGGTAAAATCCCTGAAGTGGAGGAGACTGGGACAACTTTCAAGGAGAATGCTCTCCTGAAGGCACATGCCATTGCCAAAGCGACCGGTTTACCAGCAATCGGCGACGACACCGGCCTGGAGGTCGATATTTTAGGAGGCGCCCCCGGAATCTTTTCAGCACGGTATGCGGGAGAGAACTGTACCTATGAGGATAATGTGAAAAAGCTCCTCAGAGAGCTGTCTGATGTAGCAGATGACCGACGGACAGCCCGCTTCAAAACAGTCGCTGTTTATGTCCATAAAGAGACGGAACTCTCCGCTGAAGGGGTCGTTGAAGGGGTAATTACCGAAAAAGAAGAAGGAGTTGGTGGTTTCGGTTATGATCCCGTATTTTCCGTGTTGGATATGAAAAAGACTTATGCACAACTTGCTGACGAGGAGAAAAACCGAGTCAGTCATAGAGGTAAGGCCATTAGGAGTCTCATTGAGAAACTCCGTGAAAATGGATTAATCGCGGACAATCCTTCCTGACAATCTAGGAGAACACCCTTATAGTCATATAGCTACCTGCTTGACTCCCGAACAGCAGTGATGTCGTTGTTTAGGGAGTTTAACGATACGTATCGGAGAAGAGATGAATCTAGTTCTCCGGCCGTCAGCCGGAAAAGCAGGGTCAGTCTGTTTGTTTATGTGCATGATTGCATTCAACGCAATCTATGCGCAGCAGGGGGACTCCCTCTATTTTTACCAACCTCTCACTCCTGAAGTTCAATCGCCGTGGATGGTGAGTCCGTTCGAAGATTTACCATACAGATCACTCTTTTCCATGGATTCTGTTTCATCGTTGCGTGGTGTGCTTAAAGTCAGGTTCGAGCATGCCGACAGATGGACGGAATTCTCCTCGGACGGTCAGACAATTTTACTCTATGAGTCAGTCTACGACAGATATTTTCGTCTTCCTTTCCAGGCACCTTTGGATTGGTACGTTAATGAGCAGCTACGACGTCGGAGAATCAAGAACTTCGTAACAGTGAGAAAATCGGGTCAAGAGGCCGGGCCAACGAGAGGAGGAGAAGGGGTGGAATTGGTGGCCGTAGAAACGAGTCTTGGCCGAGCTACGCTTACAGTGAATGGGAATGTTAACTTGACGGGTAAACTGTTGTTTCAGGATCAGGAATTGACCAGATCAAATTTCCGGGAAGCTCAAACGACCCACTTTGAATTTGACGAAACTCAGCAGATCGTAGTGCAAGGAAAGGTTGGTGACCGGGTAAGTGTTGATCTCAATTACAACAGTGAGAGAGACTTTGACTTTGAGAACAACATCCGTATTAATTACAGCGGACCAGAAGATGAAATTGTTCAAAAGATTGAAGCAGGAAACATTTCACTCTCCCTCCCTTCAACTCAGTTTGTCACTTTTTCCGGGCAGAGCCAGGGTCTTTTTGGAATCAAATCACTTATGAAACTGGGCCCGGTCAATATCACCTCCATAGCTTCAATAGAAAGAACTAAGAAAGAGAAACAGAAGATCACCTCCGGGGCGGAGTCGCAAGGGCAAGCTGTACCTGATTACCAATACAGGAAGAACCAGTATTTTTTCGTTGATCGGTTGTTTAGGGATGGTGGTCTTATCCTGGATGATAATGGTGCGCCTATTGCGGGGCAAACGGGTATTCTCGCTCTGCCGAGTTTTTATCCTTTGAAAGATGGAAAACACCGGATCGGAAATGTGCTCATCAATGAAATAGAGATTTACAAATCGGTGGGGGCGGCTGCCGGTTCGGGAACAATCTATGGTCTGGCATATGTTGAGCCGGATTACAATGAAGTAAACAACAAATGGAGTGAGGCAGAACCCCAGTACTCAGGTGATACGGAGGGAAGTTTCTTTACCCGTCTCATTCGGAATCAGGATTATATCGTTAGTGAAGATCTCGGCTATATCCGTCTAACATCGCCGACCCAGAATGAAATCCTCGCCGTCTCCTTTTCCCTTGTTGAGCGAGGTAATCAGGATATAATTCGAACAATTGGTGAATTGAGCACAACAGTGGTGGAGGGGGACACCATTCATTTGAAGTTGATTAAACCGCTTACCCCAAATCCGGGTCACCCTACCTGGCCATTGGAATTCAAGAATGTCTATTACCTTGGTGCATCCAACATTATGCCGGAAGGGTTTGACATTCAGATCACTTACAAGAACGGAAGCCTGGGTGATAATGAACGGGACGAAGTGAGCGGAAAAACATTCATAAACCTATTCGGTCTGGACAGTCTTGATGCCAGCGCCAACTTTACGCCTGATGATCTCATTGACAAGATGAATCCGAATATTGTGAACCTTGGCAGAGGTGAACTGTTTTTCCCCATGCTTTACCCTTTTGAAATGGACCAGGCCGCTGGTACTGAAGATTTTTTTGGAGAAGGTAACCGAAGTGAGGAGTTATCGGACATACTACCTGACTCTGCGGCTCTCTATAGAAGTCTCAGTGATCAACTTATCAGAAACCAGTCACAATTTGATATTAAGGTGGCCTACCAGAACAAAAGTGCTACCATCAATCTGGGTGGCTTCATGCTGGTAGAGGGGAGTGAGGAAGTTTATCTCAACAAGGTCCCGCTGGTGAAGAATAAGGATTATATCATTGACTATTTTACCGGTAGTCTAACGCTATTGACAGAAGCATACAATGAGCCCGGAGCCGAATTGGAAGTCATGTTTGACAAGCACGAACTTGTCTCATTTGACAAAAAGAGTATTGTCGGCGCGCGGGCACAAATGGATTTTGGGGAACGTTCCTTCATCGGTGCCACGGCGCTTTATTACGATCAATCAGTAATTAATGAAAAGATCGAGGTCGGATACGAACCGACTCGCAACTTCATTTGGGACCTGAACGGCCGGCATTCTATGGAACTGGACGGTCTGACGCGAGCCATAGATAAACTTCCACTCATCTCAACTGATAAGCCATCATCATTCAATTTTGAAGGTGAGTTTGCGCAGGTGCTGCCAAACCCCAACCCCGTTGATAATCCCGCCTTGGGGGATCGCCAAGGGATCGCATTCATTGATGATTTCGAAGGGTCGAAAAGAACGACTAATCTGGGCGTGCGTCGGCGTTTCTGGTCCAGATCTTCCACCCCTCTCGGAAGAAATCCAAAACACCGCTCGGAAATGTTCTGGTACAACCCCTGGACGCAGGTGTTGACTCAGGACATTTGGCCAAACCAGCAAACGAGTATTCGTGCCCAAAACCAGCTTACAGATGTTCTCGTTCTTAATTACATGCGCCGCGATCTTCATCGGCAAACAGTTGATCCCGATTCCAACTGGGCAAGCGTTACTGCAAGTCTTTACTCAAGCGATTTTAACCAGTCGCAGAGCAAGTTTTTCGAGATTTGGCTTCTCAGTTCGGATAACACAGATGCAACTATGACAGTTGATCTTGGATTTATCAGCGAGGACCAGAACGGCAATGGAATTTTTAATACGGAAGACAGACCTGAAGCAGGTCTTCTAATAGGTAACACGTTACTTGAGGACGATGAAGATATCGGTTTGGATGGCTGCACGGATCCTTTTGAAGATGGTTACGGCCGTTGTTTACCAGACAGTATTACTTACGCCCAGGCACTGAGTGATCCCATAATGTCTGAACTTGTCTATGTCGGTACTGATCGGGACGCTCTTGATCCCAACAATGATAACTGGACATTCAAAGAAGAAGATTCAGAAGGTCCAGAAAAATACCGTGATATCAACGGTACTGAGGGTAACGGTACCTCTGACAGGCCGCTGGAGGGGGCTCGCTATCCGGACACAGAAGATATCAATCGAGACGGGAATTTCGATGCTAAAGATGATTACTTTACTGCCTCTTTCGACCTGAGTCCTTTCAGTGAGGACTGGGAGCGGTACCAGGGTGGCTACAATCAAACACGCATGGGGAAGTGGCGACTTTATCGAATTCCTCTTAATGAGTTCAAGATGTTACGTGAAAATGGGAACATTACCTGGGACACCATAAAATTCCTCCGCATGACCCTATCCGGGATCAACGAAAAAGATATGATTCAGGTAGCAAAGGTAGAGATTGTGGGAAATGAGTGGCAAGAGTTGGGTGTTCGTGGCCCCAGTTTGTCAACATATGCGGAGGATGATAGTGTATTTGCCGTAACTGTCATCAACACGGAAGACAACACCGACTATGCAAGAAGCGTGGAGGAAATCGGGGTGCAAGGCGAATACGACAGGCTGAATGAAATACGACTTAAAGAGCAGTCACTGGTTCTCAAATTCAATGAGTTGAAGCCGGGCTACGAAGGAGCGGCACAGAAAAATATCATGGAACTCAAGGGTGCTCGTGCACAGAGCTATCTCATGTACAAAAAAATGAGAATGTTCATCTATGGTAACAGTGACGATATCGGTGCTGAAAATACAGATGTGGATTTTTTCATTCGATTTGGGAGAGCCAACGATTATTATGAAGTTCAATATCCCGTTTATGAAGGTTGGGACAAGCAACATAAGCGAAATTATCTTGAGATTGATCTGGACTTTCTTACAGGATTAAAGAGCAAAGAAGAAGGCTACCGAAAATTTGATGACAATGATCGTTTCGAAATCACCGATTCCACTAGAATTTATGCTGCTACAGCCAGTTTCGGACAAGACACCCTCCGCCAGTATTCCATTCACGGCGATCCGGCTCTTTCACGCATTCAGTATTTTGTGGTAGGGGTAAAGAACAGAAACAGGCTGAAACCGGTATCTGGTGAAGTTTGGATTGATGAGTTACGGCTTTCGAGAGTGAGGAAAGATGCCGGCAGCGCTGTCCGGTTTCAGTCCCAGCTTGCCGTGGCCGACGTGGGTAACACCACTGTCTCTTACAATCGCCGGAATGCCGATTTTCACGTTCTCCAGGAAAGGCTCGGTTCGGGGAATACTAGCGAGCAATTCCGGGCCGACACTCGTCTGCAAGTCAGTAAATTCTTACCACAGAGGTGGGGGCTAAAAATTCCTTTCAATGTCAGTTTTTCTGAAAATACTACCACGCCTAAATACATGCCGGGGACGGACATCAGAATGATCAATGAGACGCCACCGGACAGTGTACTGACGAAGGGGCGGCAATTTTCTTACAATACTTCCTTTTCAAAAGGATCCAAATCTGACAACCTGTTAACGCGCTATACCCTGGACAATCTGAAATTCAACTATTCAGCTGGAAGGACTCTTAATTCTGACGTTCAGATCGCCCAACGACTGAACAGGAACAGTGCCGGAGGAGCCAGCTATACTTTCAGCTTTGGTAGAAACAACTATTTCACACCCTTCCGACGGTTGGAGAAAATGCCTCTGTTAGGAAAGAAACTTTCCGAAACGAGATTCTATTATACCCCCTCATCGTTCGAAATGACGGGAAAGGTGAGCGAAACAGTGAATGAAACCACTCCACGGGTGGGCGACCCCAAAACAATATACAATCTAGGTCTTAATCGAAATTTCCGTCTCGGCTATAAGATCCTGGAAAATCTTACCACTAACTACACAAAGGTTATCCAGAGTGATATGGATCATTTCAGGAATCGTTATCTTGAAGCTGTTAAAGATATGAACCCTGGTACTGTAACGAATATCAATGAGAGTGCAACAGCCACTTTTTCGCCGATGCTGGCAGACTGGCTGAAGCCGAACATTAATTTCACTTCAAATTATCGCTGGGCTAAGCCGCTGGAGAGTACCCAGGAGGGTGCCACCATCACGTCCCAGGGCCGTCTTTCCACATCGCTTAACTTGGTACCGAAAGCATTGGTGGAGATTTTTTACAATCCGGCACCCGCTGCCCAAGGCGGAAGTGGCAGAGGAAGGGGACGGGGCCGGTCCAGAACACAGCAGGATAAACCGGAAGAGAAGAAGGAAAAAAAGCCCCTGAATCCTCAGATTGAAAAAGTGTTAAAACTTCTCCATACAGGTGCAAGCAAGATTAATCCTATTAACGTCACATACGGCCAGAATCGGTCTGAAAATGCCTTCGGCGTTTTGGGTGCCGCAAAAATACCTTATCGTCTCGGTCTTGATACAGAACACGGCCTCGATTTTAGTGAAGAGGTGGGTGTTAATACAGGTTCAAGACAGTGGCAGAGAGATATTTCTGTTAGGTCGGGTTTGGCACTGACACGGCAGATTACAACCTCATTTAACTTTGCAAAGAACAAGGCATGGAGTATTGACGGTAACCAGGTGAAAACCAGAACTCAAACGAGAGACTTTTTGCCCATGGGGATTATGGGTAATGAAGGAATGCCGCTGGCAGGATGGAGTGTTCGATGGACTGGTGTGGAAAAATGGCCACTCATCAATAAAGTTGCCAGATCAGCTTCACTGGAGCACGCTTTCAGCGGAAAAGAGACAAGGGCTTGGCAGAACAGTGATCTTCAAACATCAAAGTATACATCATCCTATGCGCCACTGGTGGGCATATCCATGTCATCCAAAAAAGGGATGACAATTTCCAGCCGTTACGCTGTTGTTACATCGGTGGACAACCGATTTGGCGGCATAAACAGTACCCGGGTTAAGGCGGACAACACATGGACTGCCAGCGCAAACTATGCTCACCGAGGAGGGCTCAATATTCCACTACCATTTTTCCGTGATTTTAACTTCCAGAATACAGTTAACTTCACACTCACATTTGATTTTTCTCAATCCACCACCAAGGAACGTAACGACCTGAAGTATGATTTATCCACAACTGACCGACGCGAATCGTGGAAGATTTCACCACGCATTTCCTATACATTCGGAAAGAATGTGACAGGAGGCATATGGTATGAGTACAGGGAAAGTCATTCTAAGATTGTGGGGCGAAAAGTTGACAGAGATTTTGGGTTCGATGTGAACGTACCAATCAGAGGATAATGAAGAGCTTTATCACAATTACTGTATTTCTTTCTAGCTTGATTTTTGCTGAAGAGGTACCTCAGTTTGACGGTGGGCGTGCTTTTGGTTTTCTTAAGGCACAGTGTGATTTTGGTCCTCGTGTGCCGGGAACATCCGGTCATAGGAAAGGGTTACGCCACATAGTGCAAACGGTAACTCCTCTGGCCGATACGGTAATCCAGCAGTCTTTTTCCCACTCGGATGTCTACTCGGGAAAGCTGTTCAAACTGACCAATGTACTGGCCCGGTTTCGACCAACTGAGAAAAACCGCATCTGGATCGCCGCTCATTGGGATTCCCGGCCCTGGGCCGATCAGGACAAAAATCCAAAAAATCGGTCCAAGCCTGTTTTGGGTGCCAACGATGGGGCCAGCGGTGTTGCCGTGCTTATGGAACTGGCTCATCACCTTGCAAATCAAAGGCCGAAGATAGGTGTTGACCTGGTTTTTCTGGATGGTGAGGATATGGGAAAGGCTGGTGATCTTGAACATTTTTTTAATGGATCTCGTTACCTTGCCAGGAATATCCCCTCACCTGTGCCAGAGTACTGTATTCTTGTTGATATGATTGGCGACAAAGATCTTCAGCTCCCGGTGGAAGGGAAATCAGCGGAGCAGGCACCGGAGCTGGTGGATCAACTTTGGACAGAAGCGGAGATACTTGACCTGCAGGAATTCAGGCGGGATATTGACTATTTTGTTGATGATGACCATGTTGTCCTTTACCAGGAGGGAGGCATCCCATCCGTGGACATCATTGATTTCAGATATGGAACCGGAAAAGTCAACTATTGGCACACTGTTGAAGATACACCTGACAAGTGTAGCCCCGGCAGCCTTGCTACTGTAGGGACTCTACTGCTTCATCACATCTATGAGAAGAAATAATTGAAAGACTTTAGTGACACCTTTATATTACCTGGTTTATGAAATTGACTGAGAAAAAAGTGGTTATTTTCACCATGTTATGGTGGCTCTCATGTACTACTCCGGTGCAAGTGCCGGACCAGACGGATCCTATTGAGCGGATTGATTTTGAATATATCCAGGCCAGGGGTGAAGAAGATGTTTCGGATTCCGCATATGTTGCGGTGTTGGTAAAGAATCCATTTAACGGTGTCGAAGTAAAAGAAGTAAAGGTGGATTGGTCTGGTGAGAACGAAGACTTATCAATTCTCTATACAAAAGATCTTAATGACATTGGTATTGAGGGTGATATTCTTGTGGGAGATAATCTATATGGAAGGAAATGGAGTTGGAGTCCAGAAAATCCCGACCCCGACAAGGATCAAAGTGTTTATTTTAAAGTTTCTGTCTTATACAAAGAGGAAGGCAACCAAGTAGAAAAAGACACTTCTTTTATCCTGGGAAACATTTTACCTCAATTTGATAAGATATGTATAGAAAAAAGTTGTGAAGGACCTTTCGAACTTACCCTTCCAACTGAAGATGTGGCTAAAATAATAACTATAGAGGCTACAGTTTCTGATTTGAATGGTCCCAGTGACATTCAGTGGGTAGGATTTACATCAAAGGATCCTGCTAAGGATATTATGCTTAATGATGGCAATTATATTTATTTATTAGATAATGGTGATGAAGAAGTTTCCGGAGACATTAAAGAAGGAGATAATACCTTTACAAGAAAGGTTGCTTTTCCTCACAATGCGACCACAGGTTCATTAGAATGGAAGTTTCGAGCACAAGATTGGCAAGGTGGGTTCGCAGAATCCATCATTACGGTAACAGTTCAGAAATGAATATCCAAATCTTGGTTTTTTATTTCGTGATGATTGGGTCAATTTGGGCTCAGGTGGTTCCACGCACTTTCTTTGTACGGGAAGAAGAAGAAGATACTGAAGGACTTCAAAGCAATGTTGTAGTTGAAATAATTGATCAAGGGAAAAAAACTATCTGGTTTGGCACAGGTAAAGGACTATCATTCATTGAAGTAAGTTCAGGAGAAGAGTCGGAACCAGAACCACGTACTTTTGTGAACGAAAGCTTACTTAAAGATGGTATTT
>SCKS01000128.1 GCA_004124465.1 Fidelibacterota bacterium | reverse complement strand
ATACTCGTTTAAAAACTATCCGTTTGTACAAACTCCTTTTGATAGGGTTATTCTTTAGTCTAGTTGCATCTTGCTCTGGTGAAAAACTAGACAACGGTCAGGTGTTTCGCATGCCTATTAGCAACGAGCCCCCAACCCTTGACTGGTCTTTGGCTACGGACAGCGTCTCTTTTGATATTTTAACCAACATCATGGAAGGGCTCACCCAGTATGATTCCAATATGGAGCCTGTCCCGGCGATTGCCAAACGATGGGAGATCTCCAAAAACGGAAAAATGATCACCTACTATCTTCGGGACGATGTCTTCTGGACCGATGGGAAGCCGGTTACAGCCTATGATTTTGAGTACTCCTGGAAACGATTGCTCGATCCTGCCACCGCCGCCCAGTACGCTTATTTTTTGTTTGATTTAGAAAATGCGCACGAATTTAATTCTGGGGAAATTTCTGATCCCTCCAAGGTGGGTGTATCCGCAAAGACCGACCATATTCTAGAGGTCCGTTTGAAAAAGCCGGTGGTTTATTTCCCCAGCATCACCACCTTCATGGTGACCTTTCCTCAACGCAAAGACATTGTCGAAAAATTTGGAGACCACTGGACTGACCCTGAAAATATAGTGACCAACGGTCCCTTCAAATTAAGCGCATGGGAGCACGAATACAAACTTATTCTTACCGCAAATAAAAAATTTTACGAGGGTCGGCCTCCTCTTGACACAATTTTGGCGTACGTTGTCAGTGAAAAAACCACCGCTCTCACTCTTTATGAAACCGGGGAGCTCGAGATGGTGGAGCTTCCCCCCGTTGCCATCCCTCACTTCAAAAATCACCAAGAATATGAAACCCTGCCTCAACTGCGTGGCTATTACTACGGGATCAATGTTCTTAAACCTCCCTTCGATAATCCCCTGGTTCGAAGGGCATTCGCTCATTCTATCGACCGGTCTCGGCTTCCTTTATTGCTCAAGGGAGAAGAAATCCCAAGCTCCTCGTGGATCCCTAAAGGCATGTTCGGGTACAACCCTGATATCGGAGCCAAGTTTAATCCGGTTATGGCTCAAAAATTACTCGCTAAAGCTGGTTACCCCAAGGGAGAAGGGTTTCCTGAAATAATCGCAATGTACAACACGAACGATACCAACCGCCTGATCGGAGAGTTTTTACAAGCCCAGTGGAAAGAGCATCTTAACGTTGATGTCCAACTGGAAAGCCAGGAATGGAAGGTTTTTTTAAATAGGCTCCAGGTCGATCCACCGCAGATTTTTCGATTGGGCTGGGGCGCGGATTTTCCTGACCCGGATAATTTTATGAATTTGTTTATCTCTAGCAGTGGAAATAATAGATTGAAATGGAGTAACTCCCGCTACGACGAACTGGTCGCATCAGGAGCCACCCTTGTCGACCCTGAAAAAAGACAACAGGTGTATGATGAGGCTCAGCGGATCCTGACCGAAATTGATACCGCGATGATTCCACTCTTTGTCGCAACACAAAACTTATTGATCAAACCCTATGTGAAGGGATTTGAAATGAACTCGATGGAGCTGATGTATCTAAAAAAAGTCCGTCTAACCGGTTCTGGGAAATAAATTCTGTTTTGCAGCCTAAGGTGACCGGGGGTTTGAAGGTTGTCCCATCCGTACTATCTTAATTTCAATATGGAAGTTCCCATGAGTAGGCTTTGTAATAAATTTAGGCTGAACAATCCCTTGTCACACCACCAACAAATACACTCAAATACATTCCTTCTTCAAGGGGCAAAACCGTCAGCCAATACGGCCATACTCGAAACCAAGCTCGGCATCAAAATTGTTGCAATTATAAATTTAATCTTCTTCAATTTGCTCAGCTTTTCACTTAATGCAAACTATTGATAAAAAATTATAAAAATATTACTGGTATCGTTCGGCAAAAGTATGTATTCTCTCACAAGACTTTTTTTATTTATTAAAAACCCTTCGATCAATATTTTAAATATGCCACTATTAAATTCCTCACCCATGCTTTCCCGTAGTTCTAACTGGTTTTTTTTATTGGTCTTGATTTATTTTCTGCTGGTATCGGGGCTGCCTGTAGAGGCACAAAAACCTACCAAGGAAAATGCAACCGCTAAAGAAAAAACCGGAATATCCCTTTTCGAATCAATGAAAAAAAACCCTTGGTCCGATATCAAAGGGTTTCGCTCGGCTAAGTTCGGGGCGGATGAAAAAAGTGTCTACCGGGCGATTGCCAAGGATTTTAAAATGTCCAAGAGCAAGGTGAAAAAAACCGTACACCCCGCTGAGCGAACCACTGCTCTTCAAATTATTGTTCCTGAATTGTTCAGAACAGGAGGTACTGCCACGGTATCATATATCTTAGGGCATAAATCTAAAAAGCTAGTGCACGTTAGGATCTTGTGGGGAAAAGGTGCGACTAAAAATTTAGATGGGAAAGCTGTGGTCGATACGGCCAATCTGTTACGTACCCATTTTTTGAAGAAGAGGTATAAGGAAAAGTCGCTGGTTGCAAATGCCAAATTATCTGACACCAGTACTTTGTTATTTCGCGGAAGAGATAAGAGCGACCGGCTGGTCCTATTAATGTTGAACTTCCAGGGGAAACAGGACGGGCAGACTAAAGAACAAGCAATCAATAATACTACGTTACTGCTTTCCTATTTATCTAACGCGGACAAACCTGATGTTCGCAATCTTTCCATTAAGGACGATGAATTTTAAGGGGATGCATGTTGGCCTCTATAGCCTCCTAAGGTTCACCTCATCAGCTTAACCGCAGAGGGGGCTTCTCATCGATAGATCTGTTGCCTGATGTCACCACAGGTAAC
>SCKS01000127.1 GCA_004124465.1 Fidelibacterota bacterium | reverse complement strand
ACCTGACGGAGCCAAGAGGGTGGTGGTAGTATTGTCATTACTACTTTTTTTAGCACACGAGATAACGGTGAGACTAAAAAGAAGTATTGAGAGGAGAATGAGTAGGTGTTTCACTTGGTTTCCTATAAGTAGTTTAGGAGAACCCAATATATAACATCAATCGGTTTGTTTTACAATGTGAGGGGGATTTTAGTTGGAGGGTGTCTGACTTGTGAAGAATTGGTGGTGCCATCTTTCGCAGCATCTAGGCATAAATGCGACTAACTACTTTATGTATCGATGGGCGGGGGCCAGACTCTGCCCACCCCCCGTTTCTTATAGCTCTGGCAGCTCCTGCATCTCAACCAAGCCGGTGTATAGAACCTCATCAGTAACCTGACTGATGCTCATGCCTGTTCCTTTAGTTTCTAAACTATACTATCCAAGGTACTTGGTACACGGTCTGACAACCTGACAACGTAACTACAGTCATAGCAACGGGTAATAAGGCTCAGCAGCAGTCAAAATACCAGGTAAAAGAAAGAAGCTTAAGACAAGAAAGATAGAAAAAAACGTTTTGGTTTGAGGAAAGATCCAATTCATTTTGGTTTTAGAGTGATTTGATTGAAATCGGATCCAGATCGGGTTTGGGAAGGTTCAGAGCCTTTACCGCAGATTTACCCGCTTCTGTGATGCCCCCGATGTAGATGGGTTCAGTTTCACCCGGAACTAGATTGGCCTGGGAGCCAGGGTTCCATTTGACAAAGAAATCGGTGAAATCTTTCTGAGCGGCATAGGAGGTACAGAGCATGAAGCGGTCGTTGACATTAAGATTCTGACCATAACATTTGTTGGCTCCCTTGAGTTGAATCGCAGGATCATTCTCGTTTCTGGTCATGCGGTGCATAAATTTGAAGAGATTCCAGCCTTTCATCCCATCCGTCTGATCATACCATGAGGGTAAAGAACCACCATACCAGTCGTTGATGTTGAATTTCTTTTCCGCCCAGATTTTTATCTGTGCAAACATCAGCAATCTAATCCCCCCACCAACGGCTCCCCAAACATGTCCGGTTTCAGCCTCGATTTGATCTTTTACGATCCTCAGACTTCTCTCCACGCGGTTCATTTTTTTGAGATACTTATCCTGCATGTAGAGGCCTAACAGGTTGTTGACCACCTCTCCTGCACCATTAATGGCAAAGGGAAATTCGGCAGCGTTGTGACCAACCTCATGCCACAAAGTCCAACTGTTCAATGGATTTTGAGCAATCTTGGTACTTTCCTGGTCAAAATTGATCCACATCACTGGGTAACCGGAATGGGCCCCTCCCTTGGAAATGGCTCTATCATTGACGAGACGATGCTTGTGATTTGGGATCGAGGAATCGGTACTTTTTCTGTTCAGGTTTCCATCAGCACCCTCATCTCGAGCATAAAAATCGTTGAGATCTGCTGAAAATGTATCGAGTTCTTCCGCAAACTTCTTGACGTCCCCATTGTAATTGGTGGCCTGGAGGTTTTTCTTGGCAGAGGTGTAAATGAAAGTTTTCGATTCTATTTCTCCAAGGGGTGCCGGTGAATCCTTAGGATTAACCCATGATCCAGTTCCATCTGGGGATAGTTTGTACCATGGAGCTTTCACCGTGTTACTCAAGGTGAGGGTGATGTTGTCCTCACCGGTTGACACATAAATCAAGCCTCCATAGGGGACCGTGTATGTATTGCTTTGGTTGATGGCTCCCTTATTTAAAGTGAACCTTTTGCTGATTCGAGGGGGGCGTTGCATGTATTTTTCATGTTTTTCCAAGGCTGTCAGGTCGTCATTCAAACCGATGATGATGGTGACAGGCTGATCCGAATCGACGCTTGCCGTGAACTCCTGATGGGCAACAGCCCATTGTCCCGTAGTTTGAAGATTTCCTGTTCCTGCACCGGCACCTGTACCAGTAAAATTCAAAACTATATTACCTCCTCCTCCTGATTTTGAAGTCGGTTCTCCAGGATAGACACGCAGGTCGACTTTGATGTTTAAGTCCCAGTAGGATCGTCCCAGCATCAGACGGGTAAGGGGCTTTTCCTTGAAATGGACGGGGTAACTAGGATTCATCATGTTTTCATAATTACCGGGTCCGTAAATCATGTTGTTATCCTGCAATTCCTTTTTCAGTGATGTCGGACAAGTGGTATTGCCGCCGTGCTGATCATTGGAGTAACAATTCAAGAATTCGGTAAAGACTTTGAAACCCAGTTCGTCTTCCTTACTGGAATCGTAAGAGAACTGAAGGGTGTTCCATAACCAGACCGTCATGTTTTTGTAGATTCGGTGGACATCCACCCCGCTCAGGCGAGTTCCCTTTTTCCCTTTGGTGCGAAAATACAATTCATGTTGATAAAGCCGTTGGATGTTGGTTCCCAAATCACCTGCTTTGATCATGGCTTTTGCGATTTCCTCGCTTAAGGCAAGTTCGGTGTATTTGGGAACATTGTAGTCCCCCCAAACCTCAACCCCGTTGGTGGGGCGGAATTCAAGACAATTGATTTCATAATGGTAGTTATCATCTACGCATTCTTTGTAAGCGGGTGTTCCGTCGGTTTTGAGGAAATCAGGATGATTCATTATGGCCTGTTTCTGAGTTTCCAAATCAGCTTGGCCGCGATCTTCGACAAAGGCATAGACGGTTGTGTTGTCATTGTATTTTTCCTGGATGATCTGCCAATCTTGCGCGGAATCCTTGTTTTCGATCTTCCAACTGGCCACCCCAAGGGATGGTTTGTAAATTCCAGGGTCAAGATTTCTTTCCAGATATTCCCAAGTGACTGTTCCATTAACATGAATCTTGTAGGAAGGAATCGGTTTTTCAACATCTGGGAAAATTCCATATTTATCTTCGAAGGGGGTGTATTTTTCACTGAGCCATATCCCTTTTGAATGAAGCG
>SCKS01000058.1 GCA_004124465.1 Fidelibacterota bacterium | reverse complement strand
TGGTGGGATCTCCACCCTCATAAAATCCCTCATTGCTGTAAGGGATATGACACGCCGAACAACCCATTCCTCTGTAGTCTCCGCGCTTTTCACGTCCCTTAACACCAACATGGCAACGTTGACATTGTTGTCTCTGGTATGTGAAACCTGCCAATTTTGGATTTTTCTCAATTTCTTCTGTGGTAGGTAAGGGGATTTGGGAAAGCTTAGTAGGAAATTGATCTGGATGTAATTCTGTCATTGCAAGCATATATTTTTTATACGCTTTTGTTCCAATCATAGGTTCTGATCCATCATTATCATCAATGTCATAGTTTCCCCATGGTACTTTGTGATTCTGAACCTCTTCAATGCCCCATGTATGCAGGTTACCTTGTATCTTCCCAGCTTCAGTGTTCATAAGCCCCCTTTCTAACCGGTAAGGATAACCAGCGTGGCACTGTCCGCAAGTTCGGTTAGCAATCCAGATTGAGCCAGGATCAGGATAAAATGTTTTTGGTCCAATTCCATTGGCCAAATTTTTTGGAGCCCCTAGGTGGGATTCTTTTGCAGTCAACCCTTTTGGATTACCACCGTGACAAGTTACACAACCATTTGGATCACCGTTTACTTTACCTATGATTTTTGCCTGCATCAACATGATGCTGCCTGGCTCACGGATTTCTTCAATCCCTTCATGGCATCCAAGACAACCCTTCTCTCTGGAAACAGAAGTAGTAATCTTTGTTGGAACTTCACCAAGAGAAATGTTAGGAGAAAACGTTATTATCAAACCAAATAATATGACTTCTTTCAGATAATTCACAAAAAAAATATCTTTCAAGATTTTTCTGGGAAATAATTGTAAAGATAAAGCCTTAATAACCACTGTAAAAACTTTGCTAGTGGAAAAAACTAGTTTTTATTTTAATAACCTTTGTAATTCATTAATATCCGCAAATTTACTATCCGTAAATTTACTCAGATTTCAGATCAAAATGGTTTTGATAAAAATATTTTTTGAAAATTGTGGTAGACGGCTGCGGGTTCTATTCTAAATGAATAGAATGAGTGTGGTTTTTTGAGTGTTGTCTGACTGTGAAGAATTAGTGGGGGTTACTTGGAGACTGTCTGACTGTGAAGAATTAGTGGGAGCACCGGATCGAAGAGACGCTGATACTTAAAGTAGCCTTCATGCACAAACGAACCTAACTACTTTATGTATTGATGGGAGGGGCCTTGGTGTTGTCCGGCGGTCTACCTCGATCACACTCATGAGTTCTCTATGTGAAATGGCTAACGAACACCATAGAGTCGCGTGTCGTCTAGTTTAGGCGAGAAGCGTCGTGGGATCAAGCCACCCTGAAACCATGTCAGCAGTGTGTAAATAGAATACACCGGTAGCCCGAACGCCTGGCGCAAGTCTGTCGCGTAGGGAACCATATTCGTACATTCTAACACGAAAGCACCGATATCAAGATGATTTGTAAGGAGAGTTTGGCCAGCATCGAGCAAATCCATTCGGGATACTTCGATATCCAACTCGATTTTGTCGTCGAGAATAGCACTACTGAAATGGTGTCCGGAATCCGTCCCAACGATAGGGGTGTTTGGATCAACACCTACGCTTTTGAGATGGTCGGAGGACAAAATGGCTTCAGAAATTGTGAGTATGCCAACCCGTTTTCCTGGAGGCAACAGTCTCTCTACTAAGGGAACCTGTATGAGCGAAGAAGTAGCCACAGGCACATCAAGAGCCTTTGACAATTCATCTTGAAATAAGGAAAGAAAACCACAGGTCGTGGTAATTCCATCGGCACCATGTCGAATCAAATCTTGCCCAGCTTCGATGAAAGCGTCGAGCAATCCCTCTCCCCGATGTCGAACCACACTGTCCGGAGAAGCTCCTGAAACGACACGGTACATGACCGGAAAGGGCCAAGTGGTTGCGTTACCTATGTCCCCTTCAACACGAGGAAAGCGAGTCTCTAACATCAAAATGCCAAGAGTAGCACCGTAAACGGTCTTTCCTCCTAGGAATATGTTGGGTCGATTTGTTGTTATTGTTGTCATGTTACATTTCTCCAATAAATTCTGGATAAGACTACTTTCAAGTTGGCATTAATTTGATCCATCACATCAGGTTGTGGAGATTAATCCTTTCCAGATCGGTTTCCTTGTCCTTGTCGCGGATCATCTTGAGGATCTGTCGATGCTCTGTTTACTTTTTTGAAGGCCGGTTATCCATATATATCCAGCTTATAAAACTGATATGTGCTTTCACATTTATCAGGCTGCGCAGAATCTCTCGATTGTCGGCTGGTTCGCGATTTTTTTGTTTTTTTTCGTTAGATTGATTGCACAAATTTTTGGAACTAAATTTATTAAACTTATTTTGAAGTTAGTTACTAATTTATGCTATTGACTTATTTTTTTTTCTATTCTAACCTTCGCACTGTTGAGTATAACATCCAGAATTCCAGATTGAGGCGCAAGTCAAAAAATGTTAGGTAGCGATAAACAACTGAACGGCGCATCAGCAATGGTTCGAATGCTTCAATCATATGGAGTAAAACACATCTTTGGTCTTTGTGGGGACACTTCTCTGCCATTTTATGACGCACTCCACAATTTGGATCACGGTATGGAGCATATCCTGACTCGCGATGAACGTTCAGCATCTTACATGGCAGATGCTTACGCACGTGTGACCGGAAAAGTTGGGGTTTGCGAAGGACCAAGCGGCGGCGGTGCCACACACATTCTACCGGGATTAGTAGAGGCCAGTGAATCCTCGATTCCAGTTCTTGGAATCACTTCCGATATTTCCACAACTGGACGCGGACGTTACGCCCTCACTGAACTGGATCAAGAAAGTTTGTTTCGTCCGTTGACGAAATGGAATTCGGTTATTGATCGTGCGGATCGTCTGCCAGCCCAGGTTCGTGCAGCGTTTCGTGCTATGACTACCGGAAGACCAGGAGCAGCTCAACTCGGATTGCCGTTTGATGTACAGGAAGGAGCCGTTCCGGAATTCGAACTCTGGGCACAAGCGGAATTTGGGAATTATCCAGCCCTTCCTGCGGCTCCGGATCCGGTTGCCGTTGACACGTTGCTGGATGCGTTGTTGTCTTCCTGTTCTCCTGTGATTGTTTGCGGTGGCGGCGTCGTGATTTCCAGAGGGGAAGCCTCACTCTCGGAATTTGCTGAAACACTGAATTTGCCTGTAGCGACAACTATCAGTGGACAGGGGAGTCTACCTGAAACCCATCCGAATTGCGTGGGCGTTGTCGGTTCCAATGGTGGCATCGAAGCCACCCGTAAAATTATTGACAATGCGGATTTAGTCCTCTTTCTCAGCTGTCGTGCGGGATCCGTGACGACGGAGCGCTGGAGTTCTCCTAACCACAAAACTAGAATTTTGCATATAGACTCTGATCCGATGGTGATTTCCGCCAATTATCCGACCGAAGTAGGGATGGTGTGCGATGCGCGCTTGGGCTTGAATGCTCTCAATTCGGCTCTCCGGAAACGAGGAGAAATCAGTACAGAATTCCGGGGCAAAGAACGAGCATCAGTAGCAAAAAGTGAAAAAGCAAAATATTTTGCGGAACTTTCCGGCTCCGCAGTATCTCCAATTCTTCCTGAACGTTTGATTGCGGATTTGCAAAAAGTCTTGCCAGAAGATGCAGTTATTGTGGCAGATCCAGGAACACCTTGTCCGTATGTTTCGGCTTATTATGAATTGCCCAAAGCCGGTCGGTATTTCATTTCCAATCGGGCACACGGAGCATTGGGTTACAGTATGCCAGCCACGATTGGAGCAGCATTCGGTCGTCCAAATTCCAAAATTGTTGGAATAATGGGTGATGGATCGTTCGGTTTTACCGCCGGAGAATTGGAGTCTGTTGTGCGCTACAACATTCCAGTCACGTTGCTTGTTTGTTCAAATTCTGTTTTTGGCTGGATTAAGGCAGGTCAGAAAGCAGGATTTGGCGAGCGTTATTTTTCCGTGGATTTCAGCTGCACCCGACACGATGCTGTAGCTGAAGCCTTTGGTTTGCAGGCTTTTCGGGTGGACGACCCTGCAGAATTACAATCCACTTTGGCCAAAGCGATAGCCGTAGATGGGCCGACTCTTGTGGACGTTATTTGTCAACCATTGAATGAGGCCCGTGCACCTGTCAGTGAATGGGTTGCCTGATGCCTACCGAGAAATCACGATGAGTTTGTTAGTGGGCGTAGTAGACCGGATGACAGTGTCTATCGTGGATTTGCCTGTCGTTTCCAAGCGCAGTCATGGCATCGGAGATGTCGCAAACAGAGTCCGAAATGTCATTTTGAAGCTCGAAACCAAGGATGGATTGGTGGGCTGGGGTGAAGCCTCTCCATGGCCAGTTTTCACAGGTAGTGTTGAAGGCACTTCTGCCGCATTGGATGTATATTTCCGACCGTTAGTGATTGGGCAAAACCCGATGCACATCACTGCGGTAATGGAAGCAACGGAAGCAACTCTTGTTGGGCATTTTGAAGCTAAAGCCGCGTTGGAGATGGCCCTTTACGATCTTGTTGGAAAGGCAGTAGGATTGCCGGTTTCGGAACTGTTGGGAGGACGTTGCCGGAGTCGAATTCCGCTCTCCATCTCACTGGCAAATCCAGATTTTGCGGCAGATCTCGAACTGGCCAAGCGAGTTTATGCAGACGGCCTTCGCATCTTGAAGGTAAAGATGGGATTTTCCGATCATCGGTTTGATTTGGATCGTTTGCAAGTGTTACGTGAGGAATTGCCAAGCGACATGGAAATCCGAGTGGATTACAACCAAGGCATGAAACCCTATGAAGCACTGAAACGCCTCCGAGATATTGAGGTGTTTCAACCGGGATTTATTGAACAGCCGGTTCCCGCTAAGGAATGGACAACAATGACAGAATTGACATCCAAGCTAGATACACCTGTAATGGCAGACGAAAGTGTATTTTCTCCGGTAGATGCCATCCGGGCGGTTGAAAGGCGCATTGCTAATTGTTTCAGCATCAAAGTGATGAAATCTGGTGGAATGCGCCACGGTCAAGAAGTGGCGACAGTGGCCAATGCTGGAGGTATAGGCTGCTATGGTGGGGATATGTTTGAAACGGGACTCGCCCATCTTGCCGGGGTTCACATGATTGCGGCCACGCCGAACATTAGCTTAGGGTGCGAGTTCTACCAGGCCAGTTACTATTTGAAGCAAGACCTACTGACCAAACCATTTCCTCTCGAAAATGGAGAGGTGGTTGTTCCGGAAACTCCGGGTCTGGGAATTGATGTTGATTCGGATCGTCTCAAGGAATTTATCGTGGATTCTCGCGGATAAACGCTTATTTTAAAACAAAATCCCACTCGGTTAGCCTCAAACCTTAAAATTAACCATAAACCTAGAAGTGTCCCACATGGACTTGATAATCCTAACTCAGTACGTTCTCTCCGGTCTGGTCATCGGAGTCATTTATGCCTTGATGGCAGTGAGCATTACATTTGTTCATGGAATGATGAAAGTTGTAAACTGGAGTATGGGGGAATATTACATGATGGGCGGTTATATCCAGTATTTGCTGATTACTATGTTGATCGGCCCTTCGCTCTGGTTTTTGGGAATTCCGATTGCGTTTGCAATAATTTTCGTGCTGGGTGTGGTGATACAGCGGTATATGCTGCACCCGATGTTTGTGGGAGAATCTGAGCGCATGGACGAATATGCGACTATTGTAACCATTACTTTGATGATACTTTTCCGCAACCTCGCCATCATTTTCGGTGGACCTTATCAATATTCTGTTCCGGATTATTTTCCTCCTACAGATCTTGGTCCGCTCCCGATCAGCGGAAACCGTTTTATGGCTTTAATCGGAACGGCGCTGATCCTTGGAATTTTGTATTATGTGATGAAAAAAACATGGCCCGGACGGGCTTTGCTGGGAATGTCTCAAAACCGGATAGGTATTCAGACTGCCGGTATTAACGTACGTCGTTTGGATGAAATAGCCTTTGGTATAGGTGTTGGATTGGCTGCGGCGGCGGGGGCATTACTGGCTCCTGTGTTTCTTGTCTGGGCTGAAAGCGGATCGGTTCCCACAATGAAAGGCTTTGAAATTGTGGTCATCGGAGGTCTGGGTTCTATCCCCGGAAGCATCATTGCAGCTTTACTGTTGGGACTGATTGAAAGCCTTGGTTCAGTTTTCATTTCTTCTGAATACCGTGACCTTTTTGGTTTTGTTTTTCTAATTTTAATATTAATTTTCCGACCAAACGGCTTATTTGGGGATCGGGAAAGGCTGGCATGACTGTAATAACATCGAAGTAATTTATGTCTATTTTGCAAGTAAATAATTTAGCCAAACACTTTGGAGGATTAGTTGCGGTCAAAGATCTTACTCTTTCGATTAAGCCGGGTGAAATACGTGGTTTGATCGGTCCAAATGGTTGCGGGAAAACTACCACAATGAATATGCTTGCCGGTTTGTATAAACCTACTCGCGGAGATGTGCGTTATCACGGTAAATCCATAGTCAAACTTCCGCCGCACATCCGGACAGCGCAGGGCATTATGCGTACCTTTCAGATTCCAAAACTGTTTTCTGAAATGACTGTTGAGGAAAATATGATGGTTCCTGCCTTAGCCACATCCACAGAAAAAACTCCGGAATTTATTGAAGCCCTCGAAAATAAAGCCACGGAAAAATTGACATTCTGTAAATTGGATCATGTCAGTCATCTGCTTGCCAAACAGTTGTCCGGAGGACAGCGGATGTTGTTGCAAATAGCCCGTGGGTTAATGGTTGAAGGTCTTGAATTATTTTTGATGGATGAGCCTTTTGCGGGTATCAACCAGGTAATCAAGGAAACCATTATGGATGCCATAATGGAAATGAACGATAATCAGGGTATTACTTTCCTGATCGTGAGTCATGAAATGTCCTCAGTGCGTCGCTTGTGTCAAACTGTATGCGTAATGCATGAAGGCAGTCTGATTGCGGAAGGCAGTATGACGGAAGTTGCTAACGATCCACTTGTGATTGAAGCATATTTAGGGGGGCAGAATGCCGCATCTGACAGTTGAAAATTTACGTGTCGGTTATATTCCCGGAATAGACATTCTTCAAGGATTGAGTCTCGAAGTTAAGCCTGGAAAAATTACAGGAATAATAGGACCAAATGGAGCTGGAAAATCTACGTTGCTCAAAGCTGTATTTGGGTTTCTTGTTCCGCACGAAGGTACAATGCTTTTTAACGGTACACCGATTCAGGGTCAATCTCCTGCAGAGATTAAAAAGCAGGGAATAAGCTATATTCCTCAGGGAGCAAACAATTTTCCATTTCTGCCGGTAAAGGAAAATCTTTTACTGGGATGCTGGACGTTCCGAAAAGATAAAGCTCGAATTGAGCAGGTAATCGAGGAAACTTATGAATTGTTTCCGGCCCTGGCGAAAAAGCATCGGCAGCGGGCAGGAATGTTAAGCGGGGGAGAGGCAAAGATGCTCTCCATCGCCAAGGAACTCGTGACATCTCCCACGCTGGCCATGGTCGATGAGCCCTCTGCTGGTCTCTCCCCCATTATAACCGATTATGTATATGAGTTTCTGGCAAAAAAGAGAGACGAAGGGTTGACCATTTTGATAGTAGACCAGAACATCCAGAAAGCTGTTGAATACTCAGAATACCTCTACATGTTTGAAATGGGTATGGTGAAAATGGAAGGTGATCAACATGTATTTTCCGATCACATCAGGGAAATAATCCGGGATTCGCTTGTTGGAGAAGATGAATAAGTTTTGAGTTTTGAATAATTTACAGCCGCTAAGAACGCTAAGAAAGCTGAAAAAAAACCTTCGCGCTCCTTAACGTTCTTAGCAGCAAAAATATTAAGTTGTAAGCGATGAATAAAACAAGAAAACAATTTTTTCTAACCACCGTAGGTCTGGCTCTCGTGATGGCTTTGTTTCCTATGTGGCTGGGTGAATTTTATCTGCATGTGGTAACAATAGGACTGTTCTACGTTATTTTGGCTATCAGCTGGAACCTGCTGGCAGGTTATGCCGGACAACTGTCACTGGCTCATCATGCCTTTGCGGCAGTTGGTGGTTATGCTTCCGCCTTACTATTTTTGTACGGTTCTGAGGCTTTGGGTACACCGTTACCGCTTTGGACAACCATCATTTTCGGTACCATCTTTGCCGGATTGGTCGGTTACGGTTTGGGTTCTGTTTGTCTGAACATGAGGCGAATTTATCTGGCAATTACAACCTGGGCCTTTGCGGAATCGTTCAGGTTGTGGGTTATGTCCGAGTATGAGATTACGCGAGGAGATTTAGGACTTTCCACAGAATTGCTTTTCGATACCTCTGATCCTACACCATTTTTTTACGTTTTCCTGGGGGCAACCGCACTTTGCCTCTGGATTGTTTTCGAAATAATTCGCTCTCCTGCAGGTTTCTATTTGCGGGCGCTTCGTGACGATGAGGAAGCCGCGCAGGCGATGGGCGTTGACACGGTCCGCTGGAAACGTTTTGCTTTCACTGCAAGCAGTGCCATGGCCGGATTCGCCGGAACGTTGCAGGCACACTACATCGGAATGCTCACCCCCACACCGATAAAATTCAATGAAATGGCGATAATTCTAGTGATGGTTATTGCCGGTGGATTACGTAGTTTTTGGGGCCCTGCAATCGGGGCTATGTTTATTCAAGTACTTGCTGAAGCCCTCAGAGATTATGCGGAATATCGTATGGTTTTGTTTGCGGTAATGGTGTTGGCAATCATGCGTTTTTACCGTGAGGGAATCTTTGGTATGATGCGCGACGGTGTGGCTAAATTGCGCAGTCAGCCCATACGTGGTTCGACTTAGCAAAACAATCAGGTCTTGAGCCGTTTGGCTCAGGTGTGGAATGTCGCGTTGGCATTCCTGAAACTTTCCGGACTGAATTTATCGAAACCGCGAATTTCATAAATTCACAAGGAAATATTTTTCAATCATTCTCCCATATAAAGGAGGTTTTATGTATATCGCGAAACAGGTAACAATGCTTTTCTCGGCACTATTTTTGGGCATATCTTTTTTGGTCATGCCAGCTGCCGCAGCCGAGGATATCAAAATAGGGGTCTTGACCCCACTCACCGCAGGAGCACATTCTTTAGGAAAAGAAGCTGTTCGAGGTGCAGAAATAGCCGAAGCGTACATCAATGCCAAAGGCGGAGTGCTGGGCAGAAAAATAAAAGTTATCATTGAAGATGACGCAGGACAAGTGGAGAAAGCTGTTTCCGGATTCCGGAAGCTGACTTCCCGCGACAAGGTAGTGGCAATCATTGGGCAGATTCACAGTTCGAATATGCTGGCGTTGATCAAACCTGCAGAAAAAGCCGGGATTCCAATTTTCAGCACTCAGGCATCCAATGTGAAAATCACTTCCTCAAAATCACCCAATGTGTTCCGGACTGCAGCCATTGATCCGGATCGTGCAGAAGCATGGGTTGGATTTTTCCAGCAGAATGGGTTTAAAAAAATAGGAATCATTGCTGAAAATACTGATTACGGAGTCGGTTTAGTCAAACTCCTTAAATCGTTTAACAAAGAGCGTTCTTTGGGCTTGAGTCTAAAATCTTTCATTTTTGATAAAAATTCCCGTGATCTAACACCGCAATTGCTGCAAATCAAAAACTCGGGTGCGGATGTGGTGATTAACATTGGTGTCGGTGATGTAGCTTATTTGATTGTCAAGCAAGCATATGACATCAAACTTTTTCCGGAAACTCCGATGGTTGCGTCTTTCGATTGGCCCAGCCAGCCAATTTTCTGGAAAAACACGGGGAACAAAGGGACGTACCTGACATACATTTCATACGGCCATCCCAACCAGAAACTTACAGCAATGGGAGAGTGGTTCAAAGCGGAATTTGAAAGACTCTATAACGATGCCCCGATTTTTGGTGCTTCAAATGCTTTTGGACAAATTGTCATGATTGCCGAGGCGATTTATCATGCTGGCTCCGCAGATCCTGCAGCTATCATGAAGGCGCTTGAAGATTATCATTACGACAATTTTAACGGACCGGTTAAATTTAACCGGGC
>SCKS01000006.1 GCA_004124465.1 Fidelibacterota bacterium | reverse complement strand
TCAGCTTACACTCAAAGCTCACTTTTGATTCGGCCACGCGGGGCGTTTTCACTTTTTCAGATGGAACGGGGGTCAAGCCGGAAATTTCAAATTCATCTACATCGGGAGGATAATCGGTGGCGCAGGCAACCATCTGTTTACCTATTTCCTCTGAAACAATGTTAACCGTGAATTCTTCTGTTTCGCGAATGTTGTTAAGTGTATCCTTGGTTAAACCGTCATATCCACGTCTACCAGGTGCAAACATGATGGTAGGTGGGTTGGAGCAAACACCGTTAAAATAGGAGAAAGGTGCCAGATTATTGAGGCCGTCGTTGGACACGCTAGAAACAAATGCTATCGGTCTCGGTACTATGGAACCGATCATCAGTTTGTGATTTTCAGCGAAAGTCTGTTTTTCAGGGTCGATAATCATTCTTTGATAGCCGGCAAAATTTTCCCTGCACATTTCCCAAAACCTATACGATAACCGTCTCCTTGGCACCAGCCTGTTAGGGTAACCGTATCACCATCTTGAAGAAACTTTCTGGTTTCGCCGCTTGAGAGAGTAATAGGTTCCTCTCCCCTCCAGGTGAGTTCCAGCAGACTGCCCCGGTTTTTTTTGGCAGGTCCTGAGATGGTCCCTGAAGCCATGAGATCTCCTGTCCTGACGTTACATCCTGTCACAGTGTGATGAGCCAGTTGTTGGTGTACATCCCAGTATAAATAATTGAAATTGCTTCGGACAATAGTTTCTGATGTATCTGAGCTCTCAGGGGTCAAATTGACTTCAAGATGGATGTCGTAAGTTCTGTCACTCTCAGATCTAAGGTAGCTTAAGGGTTTTGGGTCTTGCTCTGGTGCCGGGCATTTGAACGGTGCCAATGCGTCCATGGTGACGATCCATGGAGAGATAGTGGTCCCAAAGTTTTTGGCAAGGAAAGGTCCCAGCGGTTGATACTCCCATGTTTGGATATCCCGGGCCGACCAGTCATTCACCAAAACCATTCCGAAAATGTGATCTATGGCATCATTCACTGAAATCGATTTGCCCAATTTACTGGCCGGTCCGACAAAAAAACCCATCTCAAGTTCAAAATCGAGAACATTACTGGGACCGAAGACAGGGGCATGGGCATCTTTCGGAAAGGTTTGACCCTTAGGTCGATGGAGCGGCGTTCCGGAAATGATGATGGAAGAAGCCCTACCATGGTAAGCTACAGGTAGGTGGCGCCAGTTTGGCATGAGGGCTTTTTCGGGCCCACGAATCAAAGTACCCACATTGGTGGCGTGCTCCCTAGAAGAGTAAAAATCTGTATAGTCCCCAATGGAAACGGGCATAACCATTTCTACTTCTGAAGCAGGAATTAAAACCTTATTCTTCAAATCTTCATTGTCCCTGATGGCTGGGTTGTCAGCTTGGAACAGGCGACTTAATGCTTGGCGAACGGTCTTCCATGCACCTCGACCGAGGGACATGAAATCGTTAAGCGAGGAACCTTGAAAAACATTTTTCCCGGCAATTTCAGTTGTTGAAAAGACACCACGTTTTTCAATCTCAGTGAGATTCAAAACAGAATCACCTATAGCTGTTACCAGAATAGGTTTTTGATCGCTATTTCTAATGGCAACTCCGTAAGGAAGATTCTGGATTGGGAAGTGTGAATCAGTTGATACATCAACCCAAGATCTCAATTTCGCATCAGTAGTTTCATCCATTTTTGGCATATTATTAGATCACGAAGGGTAAATCTTTCAGGAGCTGTCACTCCCCAAGAGTGTTATCGAAATTGCCTTCCAACCAAGATTTTGAATAATTAGGATCTTCAATATCAAGTGCCGCTTTGGCTACAAGAAGAGGATAAAAAGTATCTACCATCACAGCCAGTTCATTGGTTTCTTTCATACCAATGGATGCCTCGTACTTGCCGGGATGAGGACCATGAGTAATGCCGTCAGGATGGAGAGTGATTGATCCATATTCCACACCTTTACGTGACATGAATTCACTTTTGGCATAATAGATGACTTCATCTGACATCACATTAGAGTGGTTATAAGGTGCGGGTATGGAATCTTCACCAAAGTCATAGGGTCTTGGGCAAAAAGAACAAACCACAAAATTGTCACCTTGAAATGTTTGATGGACTGGTGGTGGCTCATGAACACGTCCGACAATGGGTTCGAAATCGTGTATGCTGAAAGCATAAGGGTAATAATACCCGTCCCATCCGACGACATCAAAAGGATGATGATCTAGCATTACTTCAGTCAGTTGATCTCGCTGCTTTACCATCACCGACGTCGGTTCTTGTTTGTCTATAGTAATAAGGTTCTCAGGAACACGAAAATCTCTTTCGGAGTAGGGGCTACGCTCAATGAGCTGACCGTAATCATTCCGGTATCTTGATGGTGTTCTTGTTTCTCCCTTGCCTTCGGTGATAAAAAAGTGTTGTTCACCCTTGGTAAAACGGTAACGATGCATGATACCTCGCGGAATAATGAGATAGTCTCCTTGAGAGTAGAGAATTTCGCCAAATGCCGTTTCCAGTACACCTTCACCGTCACTTACATAAATGATCTCATCTCCTTGGGCATTACGATAATAAAATTCATCCTCTTTAGTAGGGAAAGCCATCCATAAAGTCACATCATTATTAAACATGATGGGCGTACGATCCAATACAGGACTACCTCCTTTATTCAGTTTAGATGTAAAGAAGTGCCGCATCCTCAAACTGCGATCGGGATCTTCTTCTAGTTTCACTTCGCGGATCAGTTTTGTGCCGACAACAGCGGTGGGGCGGTAAATGTGGTAAATAAGAGACGAAGGTCCGTCAAAACCTTTATTGCCTTTCAGTTCTTCGTGGTAGATCTTGCCGTTATCATCACGGAACGCTATATGCCTCTTCCGTGGAATCTTACCAAGTGTGTGATATCTGTGCATCAGAGGTTTCCTCTGAGTGCTTGCTCGTGCTCGATTGCCTCGAACAACGCCTTAAAATTTCCAAAACCGAAACCTTGGCTTCCTTTACGTTGAATGATTTCATAGAAAAGAGTGGGACGATCTTCAACCGGTTTTGTGAAAAGCTGTAGTAGGTAACCTTCATCATCCCTATCCACCAGAATGCGGAGATCGCGTATAGTGTCCAGACTTTCATCGATCCTGCCGACACGATCTTCAAGCATATCATAGTAGGAATCAGGTACTTCCAGAAATTCGACACCGTTTTCTCGGAGTTTTATTATTGTCTCAAGTATATCACCGGTCAGTAAAGCCACGTGCTGCACACCGGGGCCATTATAAAAATCGAGGTATTCCTCAATCTGAGATTTTTTCTTTCCTTTTGCTGGTTCGTTAATTGGAAACTTTATCCTCCCGTTTCCGTTTTGCATCACCTTGGACATGAGGGCGCTGTACTTGGTTGAGATATCATCGTCCGTGAAGTGGAGCATTTGTGTAAAGCCCATAACCTCTGCGTAGAAATTGACGAGTTCATTCATTTTACCCAATTCAACATTTGCAACGATATGGTCTACAACTTTCAATCCGCATTCATTTCCTTTAAATAATGATTTTTCATAACCCGGCAGGAACGGCCCATTATACTGATCTGTGGAGATCAGTGAATGAATCGTGTCACCATATGCATGCACAGCAGCTTTTCGAACAATCCCTTTCTCATCTTTTATATCCTGCGGTGCCAACACAGCTTTGGCGCCTCTTTCTATCATTACTGCAAAACAGGCGTCCACATCATCGACATGGAAGGCAACATCCCGAACGCCATCGCCGTGAGTCATCAAGTGACTGGTCATTCCGTTTCCACTATTAAGAGGTGTTGAAAGAACGAGGCGAATATTACCTTGGGAAAGGACATAAGAGGCATAATCACGGTTACCCGTTTCCAAGCCAGAATAGGCTAACTGAGAAAAACCAAATGCATTTCGGTAATAGTAGGCTGCCTGCTTTGCGTTACCGACCCATAATTCCACATGATGAACTGCCTTGATGGGAACAGGATCTTCCACAGGTGATGCTGATTTTTTGTTTTCGAGAGTGTCTATCTCTGGAGTCATTTAGGCTCCTAGCAAAGTGTAGTCAAAATTACGCAAAAGAGCAGCTCCTTCGCTATCCTTATAGCACTTTTCGGAAGGCGTTTAAACAGGACTGGTTTTCTTCAAACAACCCAATGGAGATTCTAATATAATCAGGCCAGCCAAAGGGTTTTAAATGGCGTAAAATAACGCCTTCTTTCAGCATCTGTTGACAGATATCTCCCGCTTTTTTCTCTGAGGAGAATTTGGTAGTAATAAAGTTGGCGGAGGAAGGGATGGTATTGACCTCCAGCCGCCTAAGTTCTCTAGATAAATATTCAATCCCATCTTGGGTGAGCTGGACAGTTTTTTCAATGTGATAGTTGTCTTCCAAAGCCGCCAATCCGCCCGCCTGGGCCAGAGAAGAAGGTTCAAAAGGAAGCTTCACTTTCATGAGGTTTGATATTAACTGATCGTGGGCAAAACCATAGCCAATTCGCAGACCGCCCAACCCATAAGCCTTGGAAAAAGTTCGGAGCGTGATAACGTTGTCGTAACGGTAATGCATGGAATCGGGGTAATCTTTTAGATATTGAGCGAATTCGAAGTACGCCTCGTCCATGATTATAAGAACACGTTCGGGAACTTTCTCCATGAAGGTATCGAATTCTTCTACAGTGAAATAAGTCCCCATGGGATTATCGGGATTGGCAAGGTAAATGATCTTGGTATATTCATTAATAAATGTTGCCATGGCTTTCAGGTTGTAACGGTGCTCTTTCATAGGTACCCAGTGGACTTTCCTTCCACTGGCTTTTGCTAAAACAGTAAAACCTATGAATGAGTTCTGTGCGGTTATGATTTCATCTTCAGGGAGCAAAAATGTTCGCATTATAGTGCCCATGATCCCTTCTGAACCGGCACCTAGGATCACATTGTCAATCTTTACATCGAAGCGTTCAGCCAGTCTTTTGCGCAGGTTGAATCCACTGACGTCGGGATAGCGGTGAAGGTCTTGCTCAGCGTTACGAATTGCTTCCAGTGCTAACGGAGAAGGGCCCAGTGGATTTTCATTAGAAGCAAGTTTTGTGATCTGCTTGAGACCAAGTTCACGTTGAACTTCTTCGATGGGTTTGCCTGGTTTGTAAGGTGAGAGTTCCTTTATGTTTTTAGGAACCAGCGGCATTAGTTAAATAGCATCCCAAACAGGATCCTTGAGATCAAAACATTTTGGTTTTTTGCCACTTACCTCATTCGTTAGATTTACAACGAAAAATTCTTCAAAAGACTCTGTTGGGCTGCGTCATAATTACAAGTAATATCTCAAATTTACATTTAAAGGATCAATGGTGAATGTAATATCATGAGCTTGAATCTGAATCGGCTTGAGACTATTCTGGAAGCTGTGGGCGAGACACCCATTGTAAAATTCCATCGGGTCGGTTCAGAGTTGGACTGCGACCTGTACGGTAAGTGTGAATTCCTCAATGCTGGCGGATCTGTAAAGGATAGGATCGGTGTGAGGATGGTGGAGGAAGCGGAGAAATCTGGACGGATCAAACCGGGAGATACGCTTATCGAACCCACTTCGGGCAATACAGGAATCGGCATGGCACTGACGGCCGCCGTTAGAGGGTACCGGATGATCATAACTATGCCGGAAAAGATGAGCAAAGAGAAGGAGGTCGTTCTCAAAGCCCTTGGTGCAGAAATTGTGAGGACGCCTACGGAGGCGGCCTGGGATGATCCGGAAAGTCACATTGGAATCGCTAAAAAACTGAACGAGGAGATACCTAATTCCCACATACTTGACCAATACAGTAACCCCGATAATCCTGATGCCCATTATCACGGAACGGCGGAAGAAATCCTGACTCAATTTGGGGAAGGTCTGAAGATGATTGTCATGGGTGTCGGCACAGGGGGGACCATTACAGGAGTGGCGAAAAGGGTGAAAGAAGAACGTCCCGATATCATCATTGTAGGTGCTGATCCCGAAGGTTCCATCCTTGGTGGGGGCGATGAGGTGAAACCGTACATGGTTGAAGGGATCGGCTACGATTTTTTCCCCGATGTGCTTGACAACAACCTTGTGGATGAGTACGTCAAGACCAATGACAAGGACTCATTTCTCACCGCTCGCCGACTTATTAGGCAAGAAGGACTGCTCATCGGTGGCTCCTCAGGCTCTGCAGTCTGGGCGGCGTTGCAGGTTGCGGGACGTTTGAATAAGGGGGAACAGTGTCTGGTAATTCTACCTGATTCCATCAGAAATTATCTCACTAAATTCGTAGATGATGACTGGATGAAGGATCAGGGATTTCTAGATTAATGAGGCACCAAAAGAATAACAATCACCCTTCAAAATGTTCAAGATTAGACAATGGAGGCAAATATGAAATTTGATACACGCGTAGTTCGTGCCGAGATCGAACCGGATCCCACAACAGGATCGGTCGTTCCGCCGATTTATCAGACAGCCACTTATGTTTTACCGGAAGTAGGCAGAGACAAGGGGTACGACTATACCCGCTCAGCAAATCCCACACGGCAGATGCTAGAACAATATTTGGCCGTCATTGAAGGTGGAAAGTACGGTGTCTGTTTTTCCAGCGGCATGTCGGCAGTAGATAGCTGCCTGAAACTGCTTAGTTCAGGAGATCATATCATCTGTTCCGATGACGTGTATGGTGGCGTCTCACGACATTTCAACCAGATTCTTACAAGGTATAATCTCCATTTTTCATATGTGGACACCACTGATCCTGAAAATGTGAAAGCGGCTCTCAAACCAGAGACAAAAATGCTCTGGATTGAATCGCCTACAAACCCTCTCATGAAAGTGACCGATCTTGAGGCCATGGCGGAGATTGCTAAAGAGAACGGTTTGTATTACGGGATGGATTCCACCTTTGCCACACCTGTTTTTCTTCGACCACTAGAATTCGGTGCCGACATGGTGGTACACAGTACAACAAAGTATCTCAGCGGGCACAATCAGCTTATCGGTGGTGCAGTTATCACAAACCGAGAAGACATTTTTGAAGAGATGAAATTTGTTCAGAAAACTATCGGTGCAGTGCCGAGCCCCTTTGATTGCTGGCTCACCATGCTGGGTGCCAAAACGCTTCACCTCAGAATGTCGCGGCATTCTGATAATGCACAGATCGTAGCCGAGTTTCTAGAATCGCATCCAAAAGTTGCGAAGGTGGCTTATCCGGGTCTGCCATCTCACCCTCAGCACGAAATTGCCAAGCGTCAGATGGACGGTTTCAGCGGTATGATGTGTTTCGAACTGGAGGGAGGCATCCCAGCCGGCAAGCTCCTAATGAACAGTGTAGAGCTGTGTGCATTGGCTGAGAGTCTTGGTGCCGTGGAAACCATGATTACTCATCCCGCATCCATGACACATGCAGATGTTCCGGAAGAAGAGAGACACGCTCGCGGCCTGACCGATGGCCTGGTGAGATTGTCTGTCGGTATCGAAGATCCTGAAGATATTGTGGATGATCTGAAGATGGCACTGGAGAAAGTTTAAAGGAGGCCGCCATGGCAGATAAAAGGCATAAGATAGAGACAAAACTTATTCATGCCGGTGAGCCAGAGACGCGGCCGGCCGGAGCTGTTGTACTCCCTGTTTATCAATCCGCAACCTTCGAGTATGGCGGTCAGACTAATTATAAAGATCTGAAATATATCAGGCTGAACAACACACCGAACCATGACGCGCTCCACGAGAAACTTTCTGCACTGGAGAACGCTGAAGCTGCCCTTGTCACTTCCAGCGGTATGTCCGCCATTTCGACCACTCTATTGACATTTCTCGGCTCGGGAGATCATCTACTTGCCCAGAAAACGCTCTACGGCGGTACCTACAGCTTTGTAACTCACGACATTAAAAAGTGGGGTATCGGTTTCACTCTCATCGATCCAGACAGTCATGACACATGGGAACAGGCATTGAAGCCTGAAACAAAAGTTATTTATGTTGAAACCATGTCAAATCCCCTTCTTGAAGTGGGTGATCTGGAAGCAGTTGTGGATTTTGCCAAGAACCATAACCTCATTTCTGTTATCGATAACACGTTTGCATCCCCGTTCAATTTCCGGCCACCTGAAATCGGTATGGATATCTCCATTCACAGCTGTACCAAGTATCTCAACGGCCATTCGGATATTGTCGCCGGTGCTATAGTTGGTCGCGAAGATCTTATTGAGGAAATTATACCTGTGATGAATCACTTTGGCGGTTGCCTCGATCCCCATGCCTGTTTTCTTTTGCATCGAGGTGTGAAAACGCTGGCTGTGAGAATGAAGCAACACAATGAAAATGCTCAAAGTCTGGCAGAGTTTTTAGAGCAACATCCGGCCGTTGAGAAAGTTAATTATCCGGGCCTAGAATCACATCCTCGCCACGACAGAGCCAAATCCCTCTTTGACGGCTTCAGCGGGATGTTCAGCTTTGAACCAGCTGGCGGGCTGGAGTCGGCAGAGCGGTTTATGACCCGTGCCAAATTTCCTGTTTCCGCACCGAGCCTCGGCGGGATTGAAACGCTTATGACACGACCTTCCACAACATCCCATTCCGGAATGACACCGGAGGAGCGTGAATCGGCCGGTATCAGCGACAGCCTTATTCGGATTTCGGTGGGAATTGAGGCGGTGGAAGATCTTATAGACGATTTTGATCAAGCTTTATTAAACTAACCCGTGAAGATTCCCGGCCCTCTCAGGGACGCCCGTTTTGTTGCAAGACCAAACAGATTCCTGACAGTGGTGGACATAGACGGCAAACACGTGAAGAGTCACCTTCCTGATCCTGGTCGACTGAAGGAGCTGTTAGTTCCCGGTGCTCAGCTGAAAGTTCGGCCCAGGGATAGTCAGTCATCACAGAGGCGCACTTCATGGACCACGCTTCTGGTAAAAAAGGGACGGAACTGGGTCTCTATCGATTCAACGCTTCCCAACAGGTTTGTTGAGAGCCTTTTAGTAAATGGGGAACTTTCCATTTTTGATTTGTACACGCTGGTTAGAAGAGAGGTGACAGTTGGCAGACACAGGTTTGATTTTCTTCTGAAAAAAAACGGAAAACCCTACTATCTGGAAGTCAAATCGGTGACGTTTGTGGAAAAAAGTATTTGTATGTTCCCAGACGCTGTTACCGAACGGGGGGCCAAGCATGCATTGGCGCTGGCAAATATGGTAAAAAGTGGCGTTAAAGCAGGAATTCTTTTTGTTTGTCAACGGTCTGATGCGAAACTGTTTCGGCCCATGTGGGACAGAGACCGGAAATTTTCTGAAGCGCTGGTTACAGCTGAAAAGACCGGGGTTGATATTAATGTTATCACAGCCAAGGTGACACCGTCATCCATCACCTATAACAACCAGATACCGTATGATCTGACACCATTTTGAAGCGCTCTACACTTCTTGTTGTCATTTTTCTTAGGTGTGCGGCGGTCTCCCCGCCGCCAGGAGGGCCGGAAGACAAAACACCTCCGTCTCTCATTGATGTCTCACCACCATCAGGAACCACAGGTACTGAAGGTGGGTTAATACTGACATTGACATTTTCAGAGCGACTTCACGAACAGACAGATGTCCGAAGCATCCGTCTTTCGCCCCCTACAGATGAAGATCTCCAGGTTGATCTGAACAAAGATATCCTCACCGTTACATTACCGAAGGCGCTGAGGCAGGAGCAGACCTATATCCTGACCATTACGAGAGACATTATGGACGAACGGAAGAACAGGCTCGACAAAACTTACCAGCTTGCATTTACCACAGGGAACAAAATTGCCAACGGGCGAATTTCAGGTACTGTGTATGAACTCGGGGAAACCTCAGCACTGGTTTATCTCTTCCGACAAAGTGAAGTTGCTGACGACACCCTTTTACTACGTACCCCAGACTACTACACGGAAACCGATGATTCAGGCAGATACACTTTTGATTTTCTTGATCCGGGTAAGTTCAGCGTGATGGCTCACCGCGGAGGTGCGGCCCCAGCGCCACTGACGCCCTCCCGGTCGCCTTACGGCCTCTACTGGGAGAACTCAGTTACTATAGACAGTGAGAATGATGTTGTTGATAATATAAACATCCGCCTTGGCAAAGAAGTGCCTCCATTTCGCGTTCTTTCAACGGTCATGGAAGATGCCAAATTGGGAACGGTTACTTTTGTGAATTCTTTCAAATTATCCGAATCTCCTGGTGCTGTCATTGAATTTTCTGATCCGGAGAGTGTTGCACTCATCAAAGCTAATCACATTTTCCAATATCCTAATGAGAGTGGCCAACTTCATTTTTTTGTTGATGGGCTGGCGACCGGGCAGGTTTATTCCCTCTCTGTATCTGGTCTGACGGACTCCGTTGGTCAAACGCTTGAAGCGGTAGACCGACAAATCACAATTCCGGAAAAGGACAGCATCCCGCCTGCGATTCATTCGCCGCTCCCGAATAAACCTGTTGCTCTTGTTCCCGGCAATGAGCCTTTGACATTCCAGTTCACGCGGCCAGTAACCGTTTTGGACACCGATTCGGTCATTACTTTAACTGACAGTGAAGAGACCCCGATTGCAATTTCCCTTTCTCAGCCTGATCCTACGAGGTTGGAAGTAGTACCCGAAACAGGCTGGCCAGAAAGTGAGATATTTGATCTTAAACTTTACGGTTCGGAAATACTATCGGAGGATAACGTTGTTATGGTTGATTCACTGTTTAACTACAGTCTATCAGTCGGAAGAAAAAGGGGAAGGGGCGGACTCTCCGGGAGTGTTACCGGACCCTATGTTGAAAAGACGACCGTGACCGCAAGACCGGTAGAAAAAGACCCGATTTCAGTGACTGTTTCGGTAAATTCCGAAGGCGATTTTCAGATGGAAGAAATACCTGCTGGTATGTGGCTTCTTAGTGCTTTTCAGGACAAAGACGGTAATGGCCGATATACTTTTGGAAAAGCATTGCCCATGGTGCCAGCCGAACCTTTTACAGTGTTAAGTGATACTATTGAAGTGAGAGCCAACTGGGACGTAGAGGGAATCATTATCACCTATCCAGGGAAGCAAAAACCGTGAGATCACAGAAGATGTTTGGAGTGATCATGGCTGGAGGTCATGGAACCCGATTCTGGCCTGTGAGCAGGAAGAACCGTCCGAAACAGCTTCTGAACATTATCGGGGATCAGACCATGCTTCAAATGACGGTGGACCGGCTCCGAAAGATCAGGTTTATAGAGGACATTTACATTGTTGTTGGATCGGATCTTGCGAAAACAATTGCGAAGGAAGTGGAGGGTGTACCAAAGAAAAATATTATTGTTGAACCGTCCGGAAAAAATACGGCTCCTTCCATTGGTCTTGTAGCCTCTCATCTTCTTGCAAGAGATCCCGACGCCGTCATGGGTGTTTTCCCAGCAGATCACCTTATCGTGGGGCACCGCCTTTTCTCAGGAGCACTCTCATCGGCGCTGAAGCTGGTAAACTCAGACCATCTCCTGGTGACACTGGGTATTGTTCCTTCATCTCCTCATACAGGTTACGGCTACATTCAGTTTGATAAAAAACGATCTTTGGAAGACGGAAAGGCATTTGGCGTCAAAACTTTTGCTGAGAAGCCTACAGCCTCAGCTGCCAAACGATTTCTTGAGAGTGGTGATTTCCTCTGGAACAGCGGTATGTTTGTCTGGAAAGCCTCAGTTTACCTTGAAGCCATGAGGGATCATATGGCCGTTCATCACGAAATCATGGAAGAGATTGGACAGACTGTGGGGACAGGCAAGTATCAATCAACTTTGGAAGCGAAGTGGGACTCGCTTTCGCCCGAATCGGTTGATTACGGCATTCTTGAAAAAGCGTCAAACATTTACGTTGTGAAGTCCGAGTTCACATGGAGCGATATGGGATCGTGGAATTCCTATTTTGAACTATTACCGAAAAAGGGTGACGGCAATGTTGTGAAAGGTGACGGCCTAGTTATCGATGGTGGAGGGAACCTTATCTATTCTTTGGGTAAACTGACAACAGTTATGGGACTTAGTGATATTGCTGTTATCAACACTGATGACGCTACACTCATCGTACCGAGAGACAGGGTGGAGGAAATCAAGACTATTGTATCAATGGTGAAACAGAAGGGGAGAGACGATCTGCTTTGAAGCCGGAAGAAATGTACAATCACTTTGAGGAACTTGCTGATCAACTCAATGTGACCATTCTTGAGGGAAAAGGTGATTTTGAAGGAGGATACTGCACGGTTAACGGTGATCAGTTTGTGGTGCTGAACAAAACACGACCTCTTGCTCAACGTCTCAGGATACTGGCGGTTTCATTCGGTGCGCTCGATCTGAAAGATCGCTACATGGTGCCGGTCCTGAGAGAATTTGTCGATTCTCATTTATCAGCGACAGAGCGTGCTTGAGGCGAAAAGCCTTGATTTGGCTGACGTTCGTTTTTATACTCCCGTCCCTTGGCGTCCAAGCGGACGGTTGTGTAGAGCTCGGTTTACCTTTTCAAAGTTTTTAGAAAGGAATTTTTATGAGCAATATTCAGACTGAAGATATCCGCAACATTGCGATTGTGGGTCACGGTACGTCCGGCAAGACGATTCTTGCCGAAACGATGCTTTATAACGCTGGTGAGACAAACCGCATCGGGAAAATAGAAGACGGCACGACCATATCTGATTATCATCACCAGGAGATCAACAGGCAAATTTCTATCAGCAACACACCACTACACTGTAACTGGCTTGATAAACGGGTAAATATTCAGGATACACCCGGTTTCCTCGATTTTCTAGGCGAAGCGAAAAGTTCGCTGCGAATTTCCGATCTTTCTGTTATTGCTGTGCCGGCTACAAGCGGTGTAGAAACAGGGACTGATATTGTGAGCGGTTATGCTGATGAATACGGAATTCCTAAAATGTATGTGGTGACGATGCTAGACAAAGAGCACACCAAGTTTGATGCGATTGTGAGCGATCTTCAGAGTCATTTTTCACGGCGGGTCTTCCCGCTCACCCTACCGGTAAATGCTGGGCCGGGATTCAATCAGGTGGCCGATGTTCTCAGAAAGACACTGATGACCTATAGCAGTGATGCCAGTGGCAAGAGTGAAGAGGGTAATCTTCCCGATGATCTGAAAGAAAAAATTGATCAGATGCACCAGGAACTTATCGAGTTTATTGCTGAATCAGATGACACGCTGCTTGAAAAATTTTTTGATCAAGGCGGACTTTCTGAGGAAGAACTGAGAAGTGGACTTCATGAAGCCATACTCAGTGGAAGTATAATTCCTCTGGTTGCCACGGCGGCGCAAACCAATGTTGGTGTAACAAGACTCTTGGACTTTATATCAAAGTATTGCCCTTCACCTGCAGATGTTGCAGAAGTTAGCGTAACGAAATCTGGCTCAGATGATGAAATGATGATTACAGCCTCTACTGATCAGCCTACTTCTCTTTTCATATATAAAACCGTGAGCGAACCACATGTAGGAGAACTTTCATTCTTCCGGGTCTACTCAGGATCTGTAAAAAATGGTCAGGATCTGAGGAATACTTCTCGCCATTCCAATGAACGAATGGGACCTATTTTTTCCATGAATGGAAAAAATAGGAAAGATGCGGGCGTGCTTAATGCAGGTGACATCGGTGCCGTAGTAAAGCTGAAAAATACACATACAGGTGATACACTCTGTGATGCGAAACTGGATATAGAGCTTCCCGGGATTGTTTTCCCCGCACCTTCAATCCATGAAGCTGTGGTTACGAAATCCAAAGGTGATGAAGAAAAAATTGCCACGGGTTTAGCGACCCTTCATGAGGAAGATCCCACTTTTGTTTATCGGGTCGATTCTGAGTTGAAGCAGACAATCATTTCCGGTCTCGGTGAACTTCAGTTAGAAATAGTTGTTGATCGCCTGAAACAGAAATTTAACGTTGAAGTTGACTTAATGGAACCGAAAGTCCCTTATCGTGAGACAATTCGTGGCAAGGGCGAATCGAAATATCGCCACAAGAAACAGTCAGGTGGCGCTGGCCAGTTTGCCGAAGTTTGGATGACCGTTGAACCTAAAGCTCGAGGAGAAGGTGTAGAGTTTTCTAACAGTCTTCGCGGCCAGAGTGTTGACCGTGTCTTTGTGCCATCTGTTGAAAAGGGTGTTAATGCAGCTTGTGTGGAAGGAATATTGGCCGGATGTATGGTGGTGGATGTAAAGGCGAATTTCTATGATGGAAAACAGCACCCTGTGGACTCTAAAGATGTGGCTTTCCAGATCGCTGGGAAAGGCGCATTTAAAGAAGCCTTCATAGGTGCCGAACCTTGTCTTCTAGAACCTATCATGGAGATTGAAGTGAAAGTACCGGAAGATCAAATGGGTGATGTTATGGGCGATATCTCAGGCAGGAGAGGAAAGGTTTTAGGCGTGGACACAGAGGGGGGATTCCAGGTAATCAAAGCTGAAGTGCCTCAGGCAAGCCTTTATCGTTACTCCACGACCCTGAGATCCCTTACAGGTGGCCGAGGAACACACCGTGAAAAGTTCAGCCACTATGAAAATATGCCTGGTGATGTCGAAAAGAAAGTGATTGCCGCGAATACAGAAACAGAAGAGGAAGAATAATCTTTGGATTCATGCACGGTATAGGGTTTAAAGAAATTTTGCTTTGATCACCCATTCCGATTATCTTGTAAATATCTTAGTCTGGGCATCATTTTATTACTGTAATTCTCCAATAATCCAGACCTACAAATTCCATGGATAAACTTTGGGCTCCTTGGCGCATTGAGTACATAAGGGCTCCCAAAGAAGAGGGGTGTATTTTCTGTGATAAGCCTGCTGGAGACGATGACCGAGAAACACTTATCCTGCACCGCGGGGAATACAGTTTTATTTTAATGAACCTCTATCCCTACAACAATGGACATCTCATGTTCGCACCTTATGTTCATGAATCCGACCCATTGAATATTCCTGCGGAAGCAAAGTCTGAGATAATGGACCTGGCAGATGCGAGTATGGAAATACTAAAGTCTGCCCTGAAGGCTGAAGGCTTTAATTTTGGGGCGAATATCGGTAAAGCCGGAGGTGCTGGTATAGCGGATCATCTTCATTACCATCTTGTACCGAGGTGGAGCGGCGACACAAACTTTATGCCTGTATTGGGGCATACCAAGATAGTTATGGAAGGTCTCAGTGAAACTTACGATAGTCTGAAGCCAGCTTTCGATAAAATAGATGCTTGATTTCTCCCGAACCTGGTTGCCATTTCTTTATCTCTATGGAGTGGGGGGGATAGCTTTCATTGTTGGTATGATGTTGATACTCAGAACGAAAGCACTCAACAAGGAAATAGCTCGTCATAGAATCTGGCTCAAGGTGCTTTATTTTGGTTTTGGCTTTTATGCCACCTTGCACGCTGTCTTTATCTTGCTGGCGCTGGGGAGTTCCTGATGGATCTGGCTGTTGGCACAAATCTCGACCGTTTCGTCATTATAGTATATTTCGTGATGGTAATGGGCTTTGGTGCCTATTTCGGCAAGTACAGTAAAACAACGTCAGACTATTTCTTTGGTGGCCGACGTTTTTCTTGGTGGCTCATAACAATCTCAATCGTTGCTACCGGAATAGGCTCCCATAGCTTTGTCAAATATTCCACCAAGGCGTACCAGTACGGTTTTTCATCCACGATGACATACATGAACGACTGGTTTTTTTTGCCACTTTTCATGTTCGGATGGCTTCCCATTATTTACTATACCCGTGTTGGCTCAATACCGGAATATTTCGAAAAAAGGTTTAACAGGAAAGCAAGATTTTTAGCCACATTCATGATTCTCCTTTATATGATTGGTTATATTGCTATTCAGTTTTTGACTCTCTCCACCGCTCTTTACCGCATATACGGAATTCCCCTCATGGCAACCGTGGTGATTATTGCTGTAGCCACTACCCTTTACATGCATTTCGGCGGTCAGACATCAGTTATCTTCACAGATCTGTTCCAGGGATTCATACTCATCTTTAGCGGATTGTTATTGTTCATTCTCGGTCTCAACTATTTAGCCGACCACTCGGCGTTGGGTGGACTGCAAACTTTCTGGCAAAATCTTACACCTGCTCAAAAACTACCGCTTGCACATTTTAACCGCCCGCCTGATTTTAATTTTGTTGGGATCTTTTGGCAAGATGGTATCGCGGGCTCTGTTGGTTTTTTGTTTCTCAATCAAGGATTAATCATGCGTTTTATGGCTGCACGGAGTGTGAACGAAGGTCGAAAAGCTGCAGCCTTTAACGTACTTCTGGTATTACCAATTTCTGCCATTGTTGTTTCAAATGCCGGTTGGATCGGCCGGGCAATTGCCAACGCTGTGCCTGGAGCTCTACCTGCCGGCATGGAGGGGAATGATGTCTTCGTTGCTGTCACAAATGTGGTCTCCAGTCCGGGTGTTTTCGGCTTTATCATTGCTGCTCTATGTGCCGCCCTAATGTCTACCGCTGATACACTGGTGAACGCCTCATCTGCTATTATCGTTAACGACGTGTACCGACCACTGGCGAAAAAAAAGACCAATGATAAAGAACAGCTAAAGATCGCCCGGTTTACCTCCATTGGTGTGAAAGTTATAGCGGTGATTCTGGTACCTTTTTTCAATTCATTTGACTCGATCTATGAAGCTCACGGCTGGTTCCACTCAACATTCACACCACCACTTGTTGTGGCAGTATTTCTTGGAATTTTCTGGAAACGGTTCACCACACCGGCTGTAATTGCCACTTTTTTAATGGGTGCCGCTTTAATGATTATGGGTCAGTTCTTTCCTCAGTTGGTCAGTCCTTTTTCTCATGGCATTGAACTTAGGCCAGACAGAGGATATTCTTATATCGGTGCGCTCTACAATCTGGTTGTATGTGGTGGTGTTGGTGTTATTGTCAGTTTATTCACGCAGCCAGAATCATCAGAAAAAGTAAAGGGACTAACGGTGTTTGATGTGCAGTTGCTTAGAGAAATGTTCAAAGGAAGTAAACCAAATGATAAACAGGGAGAAAATGTTGAAGTGAGTTGGATCGTAAATAAGGTTCAGGGTGATGTAGTTAACTTTTCAAAACAAGATATGGATCGCATGGCAGCTAACAAGGGTGATCTTGTCTATGTTTCAGACAGCCGCAAATGGCTCGGGGGACTCAAATCCATTCATTCAGTTTATGGTGAACCCCATGAAGAAGAGGGCATTGTTTATATTTCTGAAGAGCAGCTTGCAAATGGACAGTTTGTTGAGGATAAATCAGTCACAGCTGAAAAAGAGATGTAATATGCTCCTTGGGTGCGCCGGCGTGAAAAGGTAAATTTGCCGCGCTTTGGTTGAGATATTCCGGAGTAGCTCAATGGTAGAGCGGGTGGCTGTTAACCACTAGGCTGGGGGTTCAAGTCCCTCCTCCGGAGCAATAAGAAGCCTCTTTTGAGGCTTTTTTCATTGATTGAAGTTATATTGAGAAAGTGTCAATTAGTTTTCAAAATAGGAAAGTATGTCTGAACTAACTCGGCGGGATTTCCTTCGCCAAAGCATCCTCCTAGCCGCAGGTTCGGTAGTTATTTCTTGTAATAATGATCCGGATGAAGAAAACAACGAAGATTCCCCTGGAGCTTTATCAGGAAATAAACCTTCACAACAGGTCATTATTGTTGGTGCTGGTATCTCAGGGTTAGTTGCGGCTTATGAGTTAAAAAAAGCAGGTCATGATGTGACTATTTTGGAAGCCAGGGACCGTGTTGGAGGACGTGTATTTACTTTACGCGCTCCATTTTCCGATGGACACCATGCTGAAGCTGGTGCTGCCCGAATACCTCCTGATCATGATCTGACTTTAGGCTATGCGGGACATTTTGATTTAAAACTAGACCCCTTTTACCCACTATCAGGTTTATTTGTAGATTTAACAGATGGGGATCGTACTCTGATTCCTAACAGTGATTTTTTGGAAGGCCGTCCTTGGCCCGGTTCGGTTAAACATAAAGAATATGTAAAGATTCGTGGAGGATCGGATTTGCTTCCTCAGGCGTTCGCTGAATTTCTAAATGACGAAATACAGCTTTTGAAACCTGTGGAATCGATTAAGCAAAAATCCGACAGCGTTGTTGTAAAAGTTTCGGGTGGAGCCCAATTTACTTCTGATAGAGTACTGTGTACTGTACCATTGACCGTACTCAATAAAATCAAATTCGAGCCTTTGCTTTCAGTTGAAAAAATAGATGCTATGACTGGTGGCTATAATTATGCTGCCTCTACCAGGGTTTTTGTTCAATTCAAAGAAAGATTCTGGGAAAGTGAAAGTCTCAATGGATGGGGCTATACGGACTGGCCGGAAGAGATTTGGCAAGCGACCTGGGATCGGGATGGACCCCGAGGAATCATAATGTCCTATTTAAGGTACGATCGTGCTATTGAACTGGACGGAATTAGTGAAGACAAACACGTAGAGAATGTACTTGACAGATGGGGAAATGTTTTTCCCGGTGTGAATGATTATATGGAAACCGGGACTTCACACTCATGGGCACTGCAACAGTGGTCTGGTGGTGCCTGGGCATCACCTACTTCTGCTCAGCATGAAGCTTTGACCTCATATTTAGGCAAGTCTGAAGGCAGAATCCACTTTGCAGGTGAACATGCATCGGATTATCATGGCTGGATGCAGGGTGCACTTGTTTCTGGGCTCAGGGCGGCACGGGAGATACATGAACACGATTCGGACTCATTAATTGTATAAATTAAAGTGCTCCAGCACCTTTTTCTTATTCTTCATGCTTTCCTCAATCTCTGCCCAGGATCCACACGGTATCAACTGGAAACAGATTGAGACCAGCCATTATTATCTCATCTTTGCGGAGGAGCTTTCAAATGAAGCCAATCGGGTAGCAAACCTACTTGAGACAAATTATTTCAGCACTGGTAGTAGCATGGGGGGGCGCCACAGAAAACTCCCTATCGTATTGCGAAACCAAAGCGCCATTCCCAATGCATTTGTTTCGCTGGCGCCCTGGAAATCAGAGTGGTATCATGTTCCTCTACCGTTCAAAGAAATGGGCTCTACTGAATGGTATGAACTACTCGTAATTCATGAAGGTAGACATATGTTCCAGTTCGGACAGGCGGATAGACGAATTAATCGTCTTTTCAGACTTTTGGGAGGTGAAAGGATTCAATCCTTAGCAGGTTTTTTGATGATACCCGGCTGGTTTTGGGAAGGAGATGCTGTAGTTAATGAAACTCTATTATCTGAAAGCGGTCGAGGTCGTCAACCTTACTTTAATAGAGAAATTCGAGCTCTTCTCTTGGACGGCACACGATACAGTTATCGAAAGGCACTTCACGGTTCCCTTAAGAATGAATACCCAAACTATTATCACTACGGTTATTTAATGTCATCCCATGTATCCAGAAAGTATGGGTCTGAGGCGTTATCAAAAATAATTTATCAAACGTTGAAGTGGCCTATTATTAGAAATCCATTTAATCCTTTCAGTGCTGCCGCAAAAAAAGTGACCGGACGTTCTACTTCTCAGCTTTTTTATGATGCCATGGATGAAATGTCGAATGTATGGAAAAATCAGATTGAGGGTATTCAATTCACTGAACTCGAAGTGCTCAGTCCAGGCAACCTCAAATATAGAACCGACTACCTCTTTCCTGGCTATGACAAAGAAGGTAACCTTTATGCCGTTAAACGAAGTCTATCTCAAGTAGCTTTACTTGTTCAATTAAATGATGGAGTTGAAGAGAAGGTTATTACAGAACTTCCCAGTATAGTTGAGAAATTTGGAATTCACATTGCTGATGGATTTGCTGTTTGGAATGAGATTCAACCCGACAGACGTTGGACAAAACTAAGTTGGTCCAATATAGTTCTTTATGATTTGAAAAATGGTGTTAGAAAACAGCTTACGGAAAAGGCGCGGTACTTTGCCCCTGCCATCTCAGCTGATGGATCAAAAATAGCGGTCATAGAATTTACTGAAACACGAGAATGCTTTCTTGTTATCCTGGATAGAGTCACAGGGAGAATCTTAGACCGTTTCCCCTCGCCTGGCAACACTTCCATTTTGAATCCCCGGTGGTCGGAAGACGGAGAAAAAATTGTTTTTTCCTCACATCAGTTAAATGGAAAGTCAATATCGATAATCAATCTTTCCAACGGTGAAATAAAAAAAATAAAGCCTGAATCTTGGGAGGAACTGTTCAAGCCAAATTTTTACAATAATTATATTATTTATGAGTCATCTTATTCGGGTATTGATAATCTTTACGCGACTGAAATATCGACTGGGGCAACATTTCAAATTACATCGGTGAAAGTGGCTTCATCAAATGCTGTCATCTCGCAAGACAGGAAGGATCTGGTATTTAATGATTACACTTCCAAAGGAGATAGGATTGTATCCATACCCATAGATCAAGACCAATGGGTACCCATCGAATCAGTAAATATACGCAATGACACAACCACTGATTCTTTAATGATCAAAAACCCATCTTCTGAAACTAAATCATTAACTAAAAAGTATGATATAACAGATTACAACCATTTTGGCTCTTTTTTCAATTTTCACAGCTGGGAAGTCACTCTCGAAAAAGTAGAACCGACTTTTTCACTATTTTCGGACAATGTTCTTGGAACAGCCAGTTTCCATTTTCGAACATCCTATAACAGGAACGAAAAGAAGATGTTTTCAGAGTTACGAGGAGGATATCGGGGGTGGTATCCAATCTTGAGTGGTGGTTTTGGTTGGGGCGAAAGGTTAAATCCAGAGACTGTAGATGTGCCTGTGGGTAGGGCGGACACAGCCAAAAGTTATCTCACTCATTTCTGGCAGGAGCAAAGGTTTGACATAAGAGTCACCTTACCAGTTATTAATCGCTTGATTGGGGTAAAGACAGAAGCTTTAAACATAACAACCACTCTGCAAAGGACGACCACATCCAATCATGAAGTTGCCTTTACATGGCCTGAACGGGATGATCTTCCAGATACTACCCTTTCAAATGAAGCCGCAGACGGTACCATTTTCCCAATCACCCTTGAAACAAACTATGCTTTCTATACAGAAGATGCACCAAGAGATGTTATGCCAAGGAAAGGGGCTGAAGTTGATGTGGCCATTACAAATACGCCATTCAAAAGTGAGTTTAAAGGCAGTAGGGCATTTTTCGGTACCGCGATTTTTCTGCCCGGGTTCTTTTCCCATGATGCTGTCAGAGTTTTCGGTGCCCTCGAGAAAAAGAAAGATGAAGGTTATCCTTTCAAAAGTTTTGTAGAGATGCCATTGACCTATGAGTATGTTTTTCATGAAGAAGTGAAAAGTCTAACCGCTTACTACAGAACACCTCTTTTCTATCCTGATAGAGGTCTGGATATGCTGCCTCTAATGGGTTGGCTGAAGTTTGGTTATGTAAAGAGGGTCTCTCTGGACATATTTGGTGAATGGATGCGTGGTAGTGATGGTAAAGCAGCTCAAGATTACCTTACCATCGGCGCTGGATTCACCTTTGAAGCAAGTGCCTTCCACCTGCCGTTCATGTTCCCTATCTCTATTCTTTATGCTTATCGTCCAACTAAAGGTGTCGGGTCAGTCGAATTCAGGCTCGTTTTTTAGCTGACTATGATTAACTCTGGTCGATTTGTATATTCTTTTGAGCGATGAATAAAGCACTATGAAGCGCAAGATTTATCTAGACAACAACGCAACAACGCCCATAGATCCGGTAGTACTTGATGCAATGATGCCTTACTTCAAAGAGAAGTTTGGAAATGCTGCCAGCAGGAACCATCCTTTCGGCTGGGAAGCTGAAGAAGCTGTGGAAAAAGCACGCAAGACAATTGCTAAAAGTCTCAATTGCCGTGCCCGGGAAATTGTCTTTACCAGCGGTGCCACGGAATCCATTAATCTAGCCATTAAAGGGTACTGTGAGCGGAATAGCGAAAAGGGTAAGCATATTATTACACAGGTGATTGAGCACAAAGCTGTTCTGGATACCTGTAAAGAGATGGAAAATCGGGGATGGGAAGTGACTTATCTTTCGGTGAATAAAGAAGGTCTGATTGATCTGGATAATCTGAAAGAGACCATTCGTGATGATACCGTTCTTATCACCATCATGCATGCGAACAACGAGATCGGTGTGATGAATGACATTTTTTCCATTGGAGAAATATGCTTGGAACGGGATATCTGTTTTTTATCAGATGCTGCTCAGTCCTTTGGGAAATTGCCCATTGATTTAGAGGCTATGCATATTGATATGCTGGCTGTTTCGGGGCACAAGATATATGGACCGAAGGGGATCGGTTTTCTTTATGTGCGTCAGCGAAACCCTAAGGTGGAACTGAAACTCCAGATTGAAGGTGGCGGTCACGAGCGGGGTATGCGTTCAGGCACCTTGCCAGTGCCCCTTATCGTTGGGTTGGGGGAAGCGTCCAGGCTTTGTTTTGAAAACATGGACGCGGAATCAAAAAGATTACGATCAATGCGAGATAAACTGGTGGCGACGTTAACTGATGAATTGCCAGACACTATTATCAACGGCAGTATGGAACAACGACTACCCCACAACGTCAATTTTTCTTTTCCCCACGTGGAAGGGGAAGCACTCCTCATGAAACTGGAGTCCATAGCCTGTTCTTCCGGTTCGGCCTGTACCAGTGCCACGCTTCAGCCCAGTTATGTCATGAAAGCGTTGGGGCATAGTGAAGAACTGGCTCACTCATCTATCCGCATTGCCTTTGGACGCATGAACAAGGAAGACGATACGGAGATCGCAGCCAAAGAAATCATTGATGCGGTGATGACCTTGAGAGAAAAATCACCCTTCCATCGTACAGCAAAGTCACAGCCGGCCTGATATAAAAAAGAGTTTTCACTTTCCGTTTATTTCTTAACTTTCTAAAGAGTCTCTCAGCCGATTGACCTAAGTCGAACCCACCGCGGGTAATTCAGAAGCGATAAGGTCTGACGCCGATACTGTTCTGTTGGAAACGGCAGAATCAGCTCCCGATCCCAATTTAGTGGGATAAACTTGGAAAGGGACACCGATTTGGTTAGACCGACAAAAACATTGAAACTTAAATCTTTTTCCTCTACCCACAATGGTGGCCTGATTAAAGATCAGTACGGACGCACCTTTGACTATGTCCGTATAGCTGTAAACGAAAGATGTAATCTTCGCTGCGTCTACTGCATGCCTGAGGAAGGGGTCGATTTCCTTCCACAGAATGATCTTCTCACAACTGATGAGATCATGAGACTCATTTCAGTTTTAACTGAAAACGGGGTAAAGAAGATTCGTTTTACCGGCGGTGAACCTCTTCTTCATAAAGGGATTGTTTCTCTTGTGGGTTTTGCAGCAAATGCGGGTGTCAAATCAATCCATCTTACCACAAACGGCCTGTTGCTTGAAAAAGTGGCAAAACCTCTTCTGGATGCGGGACTAACGGGCATCAACATCAGCTTGGATACTCTAGATCATCAAAAATTTGTAGAGATTACCCGACGAGAAGGGGTGGAGAAAGTAATAGATGCGCTAAACCTTGCCCTTTCTTTGGAATTTCGATCCGTGAAAATAAATGTTGTGTTCATGCGGGATTTTAACCACAGGGAGATCGGAGACTTTGTTGAACTGACACGGGAAAAACCTCTGACGGTTCGATTCATCGAATTGATGCCCTTTGACGCTCACCAGATTTGGAAGACGGGAAAATTTTTCGGTGCTGAGCTTATCGAAAAAGAAATTCGTCGTCTCCATCCAGGAATTGAACCCGATTCCGGTACAGCCACGGAACACAGTTTATTCAAAGTGCCCGGTTATGCCGGTAAAGTGGGGATTATCCCCGCCTTTACCCGCAGCTTTTGCGGGGAGTGCAACCGTATTCGGGTTACAGCCGATGGGAAGATCAGGAACTGCCTCTACTCAGATGACGAATTTGATCTGAAGGGACTTATTCGGAACGGTGCTAACGACGTGGAGATTGGCAAGGAGATCCGTCATGCCATGTGGATGAAGCCGGAAGACGGGTGGGTAGCCCAAAGACAGGGAGACCATGGCAGGGAAAGTATGACACAGATCGGTGGGTGAATTGAGCAAATTTTCTCATTTAGACAAAAAAGGTAATGTGAAAATGGTGGATGTTACTGATAAACCAGCTACCGAAAGAACAGCCAGAGCTGAAGGAAAGATCAGTATGAAAAAAGAGACCCTTGCTTTACTTCTTGAGGAGGAACTTCCAAAGGGTAATGTACTGACTACGGCCAAGCTTGCCGGTATCCAGGCGGCAAAAAAAACATCTAATCTTATCCCTTTATGTCATCCCCTGAATGTTTCCTGGGTTGATATTGAGTTTGAGTCTGAGGGGGATCATATTCTCATTAAAGCAGTAGCAAAAACAAAAGAAGCAACGGGAATTGAGATGGAAGTGCTTGCAGCGGTGAGCGTAGCTGCACTCACTATTTATGATATGTGCAAGGCTGTGGATAAGACCATGGTTATTTCAGATATACACCTTGTAGAGAAGAAGGGTGGTAAAAGCGATCACAAAACCGATTACTCTCCCAAAACGGCGATTCTTGTTCTTTCTCAATCGGTCCATGAAGGAAAAAGTGAGGACACCTCTGGTAAAATATTGCAGGAAGGGCTGTCCAAAAACGGGTGCAAAATTGACCATACCGAAGTGATTCCCGATGACAGCAAGCAGTTAAAGACGGTCATGAATGATCTCATTTCAAAAGATTTTGAACTTGTGGTCACCTCCGGCGGAACCGGGGTAGGGCCTTTCGATGTTACCATCGAAACCATAGAACCGATACTCTCACAGCGACTTTCTGGTGTTGAACAGGCTCTTCACAGCTACGGTCGAACCAAGACACCGACAGCTATGCTTTCCAGACTTCTTGCTGGTCGAATTGATAACACCTTTGTTATCTGCCTGCCGGGCAGTCCCGGTGCGGCGAAGGATGCTCTTGCTGTACTCATGCCGGATTTTCTCCATGTGTTTCCCATGGTTGAGGGTGAACGACACTAATTATGGAACTCCAGATCGGACTTCTATTTTCACTGGCGGTTATTGCCGCACTTTACGGTTCTGTAGGTCACGGCGGTGCTTCAGGATATCTGGCTGTCTTGTCCCTGTCGATTTTCGCATCTCACGGTGCCATCTGGTTGAAGCCCCACGCACTCTGCCTCAACCTTGTGGTAGTTTCTCTGGGGCTCTATCACTACGGCCGGCAGGGATATTTCAATATAAAGCTGATACTTCCGTTTGTGTTGACGTCCATACCGTTCGCATACCTGGGGGCTTACCTTCCCATTATCGATTGGCTTTTCGATTCACTTCTATCCTTTACTCTCTTGTGGGCTGCCTGGCGGCTCATGATGTCTGTGAAGAATGAAAGTGAAGTTCTCAATCCACCGTCAGCGAGTGTAAGCCTTGCCACCGGTGCCGGCTTGGGATTTCTGTCGGGACTTGTGGGAGTGGGGGGTGGCATCTTTCTGTCACCTTTATTGATACTCAAACGTTGGGCTTCCGCCAAACAGACAGCTGCCGTTAGTGCTTTCTTTATTCTTGTCAATTCTGTGGCGGGAATTGCGGGTGCTTTAATGTCAGACCAGGCAAAGATTGACGGTGATTTGCTGATCCAGTTTGCAGCAGCAGTTCTCATTGGAGGATTCTTGGGCACCCGCTTAGGTGCGAATCATGCTTCAGACCAGATGATTCGCCGTCTTTTGGTAGTAGTTCTTGTGGTAGCCGCTGTTCGCCGACTGTTGGGTTTTGTAGGATTGTAGCCGTGATATCAGTCGCTGAAGCTCACAAGATTATTCAAGGCCGGATTCGGAGCCCGAAAACTGAGACTGTTAAGATTAATGATGCTACGGGCAGAGTTCTTGCTCGTGAGGTAGTGACCACCTTTCCTCAACCCCGTTTTGACAACACCGCCATGGATGGTTTTGCTGTCCGCGCCGGTGATCCGGAGGGCGCTTCCAGTGCTTCACCTGTTACGCTTTCGATGAAAGGTACTATCACCGCCGGCGGTCCGGCCGCTATTGTAATCGGTGCGGGTGAATGCTGCCAGATCATGACCGGGGCTCCAATGCCCGAAGGAGCAGATGCCGTAGTGATGGTGGAGGACTCTAGCGGATTTGGGGATAGCTCCTCAGTAGATATTTCCCGGGAAGTGGTTGAAAAGGAGAATGTCCGTTACAGTGGAGAAGAAATTGCCGAAGGAGAAACGCTGATTCATCCCGGTAACCGTCTGGGTGCCGGCGAGATCGGTGTTGCTGCCACTTTCGGTTACGGGGAGTTGGAAGTTTACCGTCGGCCTAACATTGCCTTATTTGCTACAGGAGATGAGTTGATTGAACCGGGCGAAGAATTGAAACCGGGCCAGATTTACAATTCCAATCTTCACGTTTTCGCCGAACTTTCAGAACGTGTTGGAACTCTGATTACCATGCAGCGCGTGTTGAAAGACAGCCGCGAGTCACTGAAGGACTTTCTGTCGGAAGCCATTGAAAAAAGTAACCTCATAGTCTCCTCCGGTGGTGTTTCCATGGGGAAGCACGATTATGTCCGGGATGTTTTCCTGGAGTTGGGCGTGAAGGAATATTTTTGGAAAGTGGCACAGAAACCGGGGCGACCATTGTTTTTCGGAGAATCAGGGGGGACTCTCATTTTCGGTCTGCCGGGAAATCCCGTTTCATCGTTTACCTGTTTCATGGAATATGTGTGGCCCACCTGTGAAAGATTTATGGGTTTAACACCCATAAATAAAGTAACCGCTAGACTCCTTGAGTCTTTCCCTCAGGAAACAGAGAAACGGCGCTACCTTTTAGGGCATGTTGAAATGGACGGCCGGGAGATGGTGGCAAAACCGTCCGGCAAGTACGGTTCCCATATGTTTACCTCTGCTCTTATGGCCAACGCCATTCTGGAATCACCCCGAGGAGAAGGCCCTCTCAAATCCGGTCAAGAAATTACAGTCCGGCTTCTTCCATGGAGCGAATTACAATGAATATTTCAGCTAAGGAGTTGGCCCAGTGGCTGGACGGGAACCGCAAGGTTGAAGTTGTGGATGTTCGCCGCGAGGACCAACGGAAACAGTGGCCCTTGAGAGACCTTGAGACATTGGAGACAAACCTTGACCAATTGTCCCCGGAAAAGTTGAAGACGACAACTGTTCTTATCTGTCAGTTCGGAATTATTACGCAGCGGTGGATTGAAGCAGAGGATCCGGATGAGGTGTACAATCTCATCGGTGGTGCTCAGGCGTGGAACGCCTACAAGAAAGATGAACGTGATCTGTCCCGCTACAGCCGGCAGATGGTTCTGCCGGAAATTGGTGAAGAAGGTCAGCGTAGGCTTCTCGAATCAAAAGTAACTATTGTAGGTGTAGGGGGGTTGGGATGTCCTGCCGCTCAGTATCTTGCCGCAGCCGGTGTGGGGAAACTTTGCCTTATTGATGGCGATGTGGTGGACCTCACCAATCTCCAACGTCAGCCCCTTTTCAGATCCGACCGTATTGGTGATCCAAAAAGTGATGTGGCAGTTGAGTATCTATCTGGGCTGAATTCTGACTGTAATGTGGAATCACATCACACATTTCTTTCGGAAGAGAATTGCCAGACATTGCTGGCCGGAAGCGATGTGGTGCTGGATGCCACAGACACCATCGCCGCACGCCGAGTAATGGATCAGTATTGTTGCCGGAAGTCTATACCGCTCATTTACGGCGGTCTCTACAAGTTTGAAGGCCAAGTCTCTGTTTTTCACCTCAACGGTGGACCTTCATATGCTGACGTTTTCCCAGAGAGTGTTACCAATGGTGGCTCATGCAGTGACGATGGTGTTCCCGGGATGTTACCAGGAATTATTGGAAGCATTCAGGCATTGGAGGCGATCAAGGTTATCCTGAGAATTACGCCCAACCTATCGGGAAAGCTGTTGCTTTACAACGGTCTCAGCCACACCATGGAGAAAATCGAACTTAACGTATGAGTTTACAGGTGCCCGTTCGCTGTTTTTCTCATGTTCGTGAAGCGTTGGGAAAAGAAACTGTAAATCTCGAGTT
>SCKS01000126.1 GCA_004124465.1 Fidelibacterota bacterium | reverse complement strand
AATTCTGCTTGAAAACAGACCACTTAAAGCAGCCATATTCCCTATCAACTTCAACGGTCAGTTTCTCCAGCAGATCCGGCCAATCCTTGCGGATTTTGTCCAGGTTTTCCTTGTCAATTGGAATCCCCCTGTCTTCAATCTCTGCCAGACAAACACTGTATGCACCCCGGTATAGAGCTGTGACAAGATCAATGTAAGGTGCCATAGCAATCACCAGTTGATCCAATGCGCTGACGTCAGCTTCGCAGTATTTCAGGATTTCTTCTTTTTCCTGGTTACTCCATGGGCCGCCTCTCAGGATCAGATCACGCATACTGCTCTTCATCTCTCCGGTCATTGTGGGGATACCATAGAAGATCATGGCTCCGATCAGGCTGTTTCCGCATGGTACTTTTGCACCGTTCGTCCGGTTACGGAACTCGGCGAAACAATCTAGAACATTTTCCGGGTGGTACCAGCCAAGTACCTGGTGGCATGACCCCTCTGCACCATAATAATATGTACAGCAGATGGTCTTCTCTGAGATATCGAAAGGTGGTTTCTTCATCTTCAGCAACTCATCCTGCCAGATACGATGAGTCTCTCCTGATTCCCAATCATGCCAGACCAGGCATACCGGCTTCGGTCTTTCCCCATCAACCGAAATAAACTCGAAGTCGTATGTCACTATCCGAAAACCGGGGAAAGGAGTCTTACAATTCTTAGCAGGGGGTCGTGTTTTACCTTGCTCTGAAGATTCGCTTGAAATCTCCACTTTCATGACATCATTTCACCCCGCAAACGCTGTAGTACAGGATCCTGAAAGTCATTGATATAGTACTTGTCAAACGCCCTGTCAATAATTTCACTCAGCTTCATTGTCGGCCATTTTGGATCTGGTAGTTTAGCGTTTACTGCCTTCGTGATGACGTAGGCACCAATTGATTTAACGGCTTGCCTTCGCACCCAGCATAGCTTGGCTTCTTCCATGGTACGGTGACCCGAAGTATGCCAACTGTTGATTTTCCCCATTTCATCGGGCTGGGGAATACAGGTAACAAATGGAGTAGAATTCATGGTGACACACACATATAAAGTCATCACTCGCAGTTGAGACTCCAACTGGATTTGGGGCAGGATGTCAGGGTCAATCAAATACCACTCGTTTTCTGTCTTCAGGCTCAATATGTGAGCGTCCATCGAGTAATCCTCATCAGCCATGCACCTGAAGAATTCATCCGGCTTGGGGTTACGTATAGGAATCACCGTGTACTCAGTTGTAACACCCAGATCGATTGATTGATCGGCCTTGGCACGAACACGCTCCAGATCAATTTTAGGTTTTTTTAGTTTTACATCATTAATGGGCTCAGCATTCGGGGAATCCTGGTCTTCATCGGATTTGGACTTTTCACCATTCTCGAGATCGTCCAATGACCTCTTTTCTTTATTTGCCATTTTGTCTCCTTTTTTGGAGGTTAAGGTGCTTCAATGCACCAAATAGTTTCCGAACTGTTTGCCATTTGTGAGGTCGTTCAAGCACCCCATTTCAGTTTAAGATTTAACTGCTATATTTGGGCATCATTGCCTTATTTGCAGCCAAACTTAACTGGCCGAATACTGGAATAGTCTATTTAGTGATTCTTAGAGAATTTAACTAGACAATCAGCTATCGGCTTTATATGCTTGGATGATCTTTTTGGAAAGGAAATTTTACTTTCCAGAAAGTGCCACCTGAAGCAAGTCTTCTACTTCCAACCTGTCAATGAAGGTCCTACCGCCAATTTTAACTCGCTTAAACTTAGAACCTTGGCTCAACCAGTTTTGGAGGGTCCCTTTCTTGATTTTTATCAATTCTGCTGCTTCATCTACAGAGATAAGTCGGGCAGAGAGTGCTTCCAAATTTTCATTATCTTTGTTCATTTCACTTCATTTGTTTTATTTATCTTGAAAAGTATCAAATTATACGTAATGATTAATCTGAATAATTCATTATAATTCCTATACAGGAACTATGTCAAGAGAAAATACAATATATTTAGATAAAACTGAAACACCAGGCCAGAGACTCCTTTACGCAATCAAGGATTCAGAAATGACCCAAAGGAAGTTCGCTGAACTGATTGGAGTAAGTCCCAACGGACTCAACCAAATTGTAAAGGGTAAGAATCGGCTTAGCAGGATACTGGCTTTGGCAACTGAGCAGATTACGGGTGTAAGAGCTGAATGGATTCTTAACAATGAGAACCCTATGTTTCTGGATCCAAATAGTAAGATTGATCCATGGGACAGGATAGTTCTTGAGTTCTATAGATCAAATGACATGGACCTATTTGAGCGTATCTTAAGAAAAATTGACCAGGAAACAAGCCCCTTTAGGAACAGCATTGATCCCAAGAAAGCGTGGAGTAAGGAACAAAATGACAAGTACCAAGCCCTGATTGATGAAGCAAAGGATCTAGTTAATTATTTTATTCATTTGGAAGCAGAGGATGGGCAGGGGCCATACCGCTTGGGCCTGATGATCTTGCATGGAGGGTTTCCTGAGATAGAACTCGTGAATTCTTCGGCCGCTTATTATACCGAGACCGGTAATAATTCATATATGGAGCGCATTAGTGAAATAAGACTTGAATTAGATGACTTGATAAATAAACCAAATACGAAAGGAGATTGAAGATGGCGATGATGATTGAATGCAGGGGGATGGTCCCGGGAGGCAAAGGGAGAAAAGAAAAACATTGTAGTGAACGCAACCCTTACGGAAGCAAAACCTGCCGCAGTTGTGGGCGGAGTTTGAAGCGTGGAGGTGGGGTCTACTGGATAGAATGGAGGGATCACGGCCAGCGAAAACGTGAGCGGATCGGGCCCAGCAAAGAAGCAGCCGAACTTCGTCTGGGCGAGATTCACCGGGCTCTCGTTGAGGAACGTCACATCGACCGTGACAAGGGAGCCAGAATGTCCCCGGGGGAGCTGGGCCGCCGGTATCTAA
>SCKS01000057.1 GCA_004124465.1 Fidelibacterota bacterium | reverse complement strand
AGCGAGATGGGACTCGAAGAAATCTGTACCGTCAACCTGGAATCGTGCCAGATGTTCATAACCGGCCACCATATCGTGTACCGACCCGCCGGCGGTTTGATCACTAACGTGAACAGAAATGGCATATTTGTTATCCTCAATGTGAAATATGACAGGCAGTCTTTCCCGGCTTGCCCAGTTCAGAGCTTCGTGATAATCTCCCTCGCTGGTGGAACCCTCCCCCGATGAAACATAAACAACCTCTTTGGTCCTTTCTCGCACAATGGCCATTGCACATCCCACAGCCTGAAGAAACTGACTGGCGGCGGGGCTGGACTGAATGACAATCCTCACGTCTTTATTGCAATAGTGGGCAGGCATCTGTCTTCCACCCGAATTGGGGTCCTCATCCCGGGCCAGGGAGTTGAGGAACTGTTCCCGGCCGGTCATCCCAAGACTGAGGCAGAGTGCTAAATCACGGTAGTAAGGATAGGCCCAATCTTCGGCCGGGCGCATCACTTCAGCTGCTGCCAACTGTGCCGCTTCGTGTCCGGAACAGCCGATGTGGAAAAAGCTTTTGCCCTGCCTCAGAAGGATGAGCATCTTTTCATCTAGTTTACGGGACTGGGCCATAATTCGGTAAACATCAAGGAGGCGCTTTTTGGTAAATCCGTGGAGCCTAGGCATAGGCCTCCTCACATTCCTGAAAACTGAACAATAAACGAAAAACTGTAATGAGGGTCTCTTCTACTTCCACTAAACTCACCTCTTTCCCAAGAATTTGGGACATGGATGTGACATCATATTCAAAAATCCCGCAAGGGATGATACCGTCGAAAAATTTGAGGTCTGTATTCACGTTCAGTGCAAATCCGTGCATGGAAATCCATCTGGAAAGCCGAACGCCCAAGGCCGCGATCTTCTCTTCTCTCACCCAGACACCGGTGAGTCCCTCTCGGCGCTGGGACTCAATACCAAACTGTCCCAGAGTCTGAATCAGTATTTCTTCCAGCGTTCGCATATACCAGCTGACGCTGAGGCGGTGGTGGTGGAGGTCCAGGATGGGATACCCCACCAACTGCCCCGGCCCGTGAAAAGTGACATCTCCCCCCCTTTCAATTTGGTAAACGGGAACATGCTTGTCCCTTGATTGCAAAAGGTGATCTTCATTAGAATTTTTCCCAAGAGTGTAGACGGGATCGTGCTCCACCAGGATCAGAGTGTCAGGAACTGCTTCAAAACGGCGCTGATCAACCAGTTCTTTCTGTTTCTCCCACACTTCATCATATTTCCGCCTACCAAGGCAAACTACATCAAGTGTCTTTTCATTCAAGTCTATTATTCTCAGATATGAATGGCTTCATCATAGGCATCCGCCACCGCTTCCATGAAACATTCAGAGATTGTGGGGTGGGCATGGACTGTATTGAGAATCTCTTCATAGGTCGTCTCTAACGTCCGCACAGCCCCCGCTTCCGCGATAAGTTCTGTCGCCTCCGGACCGATGATATGGCATCCTAAAAGTTCACCGTACTTTTCATCAAATATAACCTTAACAAACCCCTCTGGCTCCCCCAACGCTAGCGCTTTTCCGCTCGCTCTCATGGGAAACCGGCCAATTTTCAAGTTGTAACCGGCATCTGCGGCTGCTTTTTCAGTCATACCTACTGACGCCACTTGAGGACGGCAGTAGATGCAGCCAGGAATGTTGCCGTAATTCAGCGGTTCGGGCTGCTTGCCGCAGATATGCTCAACCGCCACGCGGCCCTCCGCCGAAGCCACATGGGCAAGCCACGGCGGGCCGATCACATCGCCGATGGCGTAGATGTTCGGCACCGATGTCTGACAAACTTCATTCACTTGGATGTAACTCTTGTCCACATTAACACCAACTTTCTCAAGCCCGAGCCTTTCAATATTTCCCTGAACACCAATGGCCACCAGCGCCAGCTGTGCCTCTAGCACCTTCTTGCCATCCTCTTTGGTGACGTGCACTTTCACCTTTGTCTTCAGACGCTCAATTTTCTCCACCTTTGCGGAAGTGTGAACATTCATCCCCCGCTCTTCGAAAGATTTTCTCAGAAGTCTGGATGTTTCCACATCTTCCACCGGAAGGAGATCAGGCAACATTTCAATCAAATGAATTTCCGTACCGTACTCGCTGTAAAGACTGGCAAATTCCGCACCTATAGCTCCGGCACCAATGATGATCATACTTTTCGGTATATCATCCAAGACCATGGCCTCTTTGGATGAAATCACACGTTTCCCATCTGTTTCAAGTCCGGGAAACTCCCGGTTGCGAGCCCCTGTGGCGATGATCACGTTGTCACTCTGGATCACCGTCTTTTTCTTGTCCTTGGCACCAGTGACTTCTACTTCTCTAGCCGACTTAAGTGAAGCGGTCCCGGCTATATATTCAATCTTATTTTTCTTAAGCAGATATTCGATCCCTTTGGAGAGGCGCTTGGCCACTCTCCTGCTCCGTTTCACGGAAGTACCGAAATTGACAGAATAGCCGTTAACATCAATACCATATTTGTCCGCATTCTTCACCAGATGCAAAACTTCTGAATCTTTCAGCAGTGACTTGGTAGGAATGCACCCCCAGTTGAGGCAAATGCCACCCAAAGCCTCCTTTTCAACCACTGCCACCGATTTGCCCAGCTGGGCCGCCCGGATGGCTGCCACATAACCGCCGGGACCGCCACCCATAACCACGATATCGAACTTCCTGCTCATAACTAGCTGGCTGGCTTCTTGGATCCTACCAGGCCTCTCAATAGCTCAATTTCTACTGCATATTCAGAAGGATCATCCACAGGTGTTTCCAGCAGCATAGGCAGTTCGGTGAACCGGTCATCATTCACGAGGCACCAGAATGTTTCCATGGTGAGCAGTCCTTTGCCGATACTTTCATGTCGGTCCACGCGAGAGCCGAACTCTTTCTTTGAATCATTAATGTGAAACGCTTTGAGCCACTTCAGATCCACCGTTTTGTCAAATTCATCAAAGGTCTCTTTCCATCCTTTTTCAGTCCGGATATCATAACCGGAAGCAAAACCGTGTTGTGTATCAAAACAGACACCCATTCGGTCTTTTTTCTCAACCCCTTCAATAATTCCGATAAGATGTTCAAACCTGAAACCTACGTTCGTCCCCTGGCCTGCTGTATTTTCGATGAGGACAGTCACCTCACCATCAGGCCTTTTGTCAAGACAGTAATTCAGGCTCTCTGAAATTCGTGAAAGACATTCCTTTTCATCAGTTTTCATGTGAGAACCGGGATGAAAGACCACATATTCAACTCCACAGGCGTCACAACGATCCAACTCACTGAGGAACGCCCGTCGTGACATATTCAATTTTTTTTCTTCCGGCGAACCCATGTTCAGCAGATAAGACGCGTGACTGATGGTCATCTGCGGGAGTTCCTTCTTCATTGCTTTTCGGTACTCTTTTGAGTTCTCTTCGCCGGGCTCTTTCGGGAACCACTGGTTCTGATTGGCGGTAAAGATCTGGATAGCGTCAGCATTAATGGCGGTACCTCTTGCAGGTGCATTTTCAACGCCTCCCGCTGCACTCACATGTGCACCCAAAAGACCCATCACATACGTCCCTTTCCTATGATTGAAAGAAATTCTTCCCGCGTCTTATTGTTCTCACGAAAAGCACCCCGAACAGCCGATGTGATCATGAATGAAGATTTCTTTTCCACGCCCCGCATTTGCATACAAAGGTGTTCAGCCTCAATGACTACTGCCACTCCTTTGGGGCTCAAAACATCCTGCAGTGCATCAGCTACTTGCTGAGTCAATCTTTCCTGAACCTGAAGCCTTCGGGCATAGATATCTACAATTCTGGGAATTTTCGATAGGCCAATAATCTTTTCTTTGGGCAGATAGCCTACATGGGCAACACCTTTAAACGGCAGAAGATGATGTTCACAGAGTGAAAAAAAATCTATGTCTTTAACTGCGACGATCTCATCACATTTCTCATTGAACACCGCATCGCCCACAACTTCTTCAGGCGTCTGCTTATATCCCTGGGCAAATGTCATCCACGATTTTGCAACCCTGTGCGGCGTCTTTATGAGCCCTTCACGTTCGGAATCTTCGCCAATCTCTTTCAGTAAATCTGAAATGATTAATTCAATTTTTTCCATATTATCACCGTTCATATGGCTTCCTCAGCAAAACGTTTTTAACCCCACACCTCTTCCGGATCTTCATGGACTTTCGGCTTCAAGACCCAGACCCCGAGGTAAAACAGCGGTGTATCAAAAAGAGCAAAAAAGAACTTGAACAAGTAGGAATAATAGATGAGTGGCAGGACATCACCAAAGGTATTTACATTGTTTCCCAAATTATTTGCATAATACAAGATTGTTAGTATTGCGGTAGTGTCAACCAACTGACTGGCTGTCGTGGAAAGATTGTTCCTCAGCCAAAGATGTTTTCCTTTTGTCAATTTTTTCCAAAAATGGAACATATGCACATCCACCGTCTGCGCCACAAGATAAGCAATCATGGAAGCAATCACATTCCCCACCATAAACTGGTAAACCGATTCAAAAGTAGATGTAGCACCGGAAATACCACGAGCATCTGGAAGGAGATGTCCTAAGGTCATGACGCCCAGCATGAAAAAGTTCATGGCAAACCCTGTCCAGACAATTGTCTGCGCCCTCTTCTTACCGTAAAGTTCACAGATGAGATCTGTAGCAAGGAATGTAAACGGATAGGCCAGTACCCCAGCGGGAACAGTGAGCCCAAAAACGTTTACAAATTTTGTTGTACCAATAATATTACCTAAAACCAGCGCAGTAAGAAAAACTCCACTGAGGAATAAAAATAGTCTCTCTTTAAAACTCATTCAGAAGAGGGGCCGTAATAATCAGTGTATATGGTAGGTGTTTCCTGTAGACGTATCCGATGAAGTTTCGTATCCTCAAGTTCAGGCTCTATCTGTTCCCACATCCAGATAACCATGTGTTCAGTGGAAGGTTGTTTATCCCGAAACCACGGAATCTCTTTCTCAATGGTTGAGTGATCAATCACATTAATCACTTTCTTGTTAACAATTTTCTTTAGTGCATTAAGGTCAACTAGAAAACCCGTCTCTTCATTGATCTCACCTGTAACGGTCACCTCAAGTTCGTAATTGTGGCCGTGCAATCGAGCATCTTTCCCAAAAACTTCTCTGTTTTTCTTACTGCTCCAATCGGAATGTCCGTATTGGTGAGCAGCGCAAAACTTGAATTTTTTTGTCAGGTAGGGCATTGATGACCCGGTATCTATAATTTAATCCTTCAATGTGCTTCTATAAATTTACAGCCCCTGACCAGTATGGGGGAAAGAATTCCACATTAAACAGATGCCAATCTATACCAGTGATGAGGGACAAATATCACTTAAACAGCAATCGGTGCACTGGGGCCGTCTGGCGATGCAGACATGGCGGCCATGCGCTATTATCAAATGTGTCAAAATAACCCACTCTTTTTTTTCGACTAAAACCATAATCTCGAACTCAATCTTAACAGGGTCTTTCTTTTGGGTAAATACCAGTAGATTCATGATTCTGACCATATGTGTATCAATGACCATGGACGGCACATTAAACACTGTCCCAAGGACACAGTTGGCTGTTTTTCGTCCCACTCCAGGCAATTCAAGCAAATCTTCCATTGTACCGGGTACTTCACCTGCGTACTCCTCCTGGATCATGAGGCTGGCACCTTGAATAGATTTCGCCTTTTGATTGTGATAGCCCGTAGAGCGAATATCTTCAGACAGTTCATTGGCGTTGCAGTAAGCAAAAGCCGCCACTGTCTTATACTTTTTGAACAGACTGGGAGTAACCATATTTACCCGCTTATCTGTACACTGCGCCGAAAGGATAGTCGACACCAACAACTGGTGAGCATTCTTGTAATCAAGGCTGGTTCGGGCTGTGGGATACTCTTTTTTCAAACGGGCTATGACTTGAGCCATTCGCTTCCGCTTTAACTGTTTCGATTCTTTTGGCATCAGCCGCCGCTTTCCACTACTGCCGGCAGGTTTCTTACCAAAGAAGATTTAGGAAACACCCAGCGGCATCCAGCTTCTTTCGCTTCATCCATGAGCCCTTTCGACACACGGCCGGCACACCCCACCACAGACATTTCAGACGATTCGCTTACTAGTTTGCGTACCAGATCCATCGGCTTCTGATCAACTTCATCAAGATCAACAATAACCACCTTGGCATCTTGTGAATCTTCAGATTCCGTATCGGGGAAAACGCATTCGTCGCCCCGTGCCGTGAGGGAGTCGGCAATTCTTGTTCCCAGTTCGAAGTCCCGGATAAATAAAGCTACTTTGGTCACTGTTCCCCTCCATCCAATTCTATTTGTTCAATAGCATACTTATCCCCATCCCGTTTGAGCCGGACAGCTTCAGTTTTTCCGTCATGTGGCAAAACGATGATCCAATTTTCATCCGCCGCCTGATTGAGTACTGATTTTTTCTCTTCCAGCGTCTTGAGAGGTTTATTATCGAAAGCCATGATACATGGGATTCGGAAATGAAGTTGTGTTGGGAAAAGATCGTTGCCGAAGAAAAGAGTGGTTTCGCCATCCGAAAGGAGGGGGTGCATCTGCCCAGGAGTATGACCATGAGTTATTCTAATCTGAATACCGGCGATGAATTCTTCTTCACCATCCAGAAAAGTGAACATTTCATTCTCAGCCAACACTTCCCAGTTTTCCAAGCGGTAACTACCCTTATCTTTTTCCGTTGGTGAATTGGCCCAATCCCAATTGGACTTCTGTAGCCAGTATTTGGCATTTGGAAAAGTAGGAATCACCGTCTCACCGTTGAGACTCGTATTTCCACCGGCATGGTCAAAATGAAGATGGCTACAGATGACGTCAGTAATTTCATCGGGTTTAACAGATAATTCACCCAAAGATGCCTGAATATTCACTACGGAAGGATCCGTGTCCAGGATAGCCTTCATTTTTGAATCCCACTTATCGCCATTGCCTGTATCTACCAGAATAATTTTCCCATTTCCCCGAATGAGAAGAGAGCGCGTCACCAACGGAATTCTATTATCATCATCCGGTGCAATCTTCTTTTCCCACATACTTTTTGGGATAATCCCGAACATGGAGCCGCCATCCAGACTGAAACGGCTGGTTACGAGTGAAGTAACTTTATAGTTACCTATCCTCATCTATCACTGATTGATGAATTCACTTGAAGAAGTCTCACCGCTAGCAAAGGTATAAATGATTCAGGAACACCTTTAATAAGAGATTGAAGTGAATCGAGCAACAGAAAATCTGACTCTTTCGTCTCGAATGATTCGATCCAACTCTCAGCCAATTCCGTGGTCCAAGACCAATCATCTGCGGCACGGGCCCGGGAAAGGAAGTGAGTCAACTGAGATGGATTATTGTCTTTGATAGCTTTGATGATAGAATTAGCGGATGATTCTTTCCGTAAGGCACCAGTCTCTTCTGTCAAAGGTTTGGACTTGAATTGTCGTTCAGCCCATAGTTTAAGCCCTTTTCGGTAGCCGCTTTGCCGGGGGCTGTCCGTTTCCCACAGCCGCAAAGCCGTAGAGAAAAGAGAAAAGTCTCTGTCGTCACTGTTTTTCAATACATCTCCTAAAAACGGGTACAAACTGTCGTCTCCGGATAAATCTGCCGTTTCAATAGGGCGGGGCTGTTTCGTCACTTCAGTCAGAAGTAGATTCATAAACGGTTCCGGCTCTTTTTCACCGCCGAATACCGCTGAGCGGTAGACACCGTATACAAAAGTACCCAATTCATCCATATGATGGGTGGCCACCTCCATGATCATTTCTATAACAGCAACTTGATTGCCTGAAACGACTGCGATTTTGGCTGCCTCACATCTCGCTTTTTCAGCGTCACCTTCTACCACTGCCCTGAGAAAATCCTGGGTGAACAACGGCTGATCTAACTCCTCCTGTTTCAGCTCGATTTTTGCCAGGCTGTCATCGCTTGCCTGGGAATGATGGCAAATTTCTATGGCCTTCTCAACGATGGGCCTGGAGGGAGAATCCAATCTAAGAGCCGCCAGGTTCTTGAGAGAATTGAGTGCTATGAGAGGGTGTGTACGGTTTTCATCGGATGCTGCGTAAATACAGTGATTGGATGCGGAAAATCGAAACAGATCCTTGAAAAATAATCTGAGGGCAGTATCGCTGGAGACAGCTTCGTTTAATACATTTTTTAGGCCATTCAGATCATTCTCGAGCGAGAGTGAACTGAGGAGTGGTGTTTCAGATGTGGTATTCATCCAAACTGTTATAATCTAAAGTAAATCTGGTCGGAGACAGGACGCTTATACTTACTGCTCTTTTTCCTCTGTCTCTTTCTCCACCTTGGGTCCGAGCGGAAAAGTAATCCTAAAAGAGAACCCCACCAGACGCGAATGTTGAGTTGGCCAACCACCAGGAGACCTGTGGGGAACATCAAACCTGCTATACTCTTCATTCTGTTTAACATATTCATCCCACGAAGGTATATAAATTTTTGTGAGGGGCATGCTGGCGAAATCATGAAAATAGCCAGCCTCTAATCCAAATTTACTCTTCCGGAAGAGGCCCATGAGAAAACCGATTCGTGTACTCTGACCACTTTCCTTATAGGAGCCGACAGGAATAACCATCCCCCGGAAGGCCCAGTAGAAAGTATCTCCTTTTTTCTTTCCATCACGAAATTTGTAATAGGTGAAGTCATAATTTGTATTTGGTGAAAGACTCCATCCCAAGTTCAGGACATCCCGTTTCTTACCTTTCTCAAACAGCGTCCTCGAATAATCGATACCTGAACCATATATGGGCACACCGATGCGAAGACCAAGATCACTCACATCGGAAAGGCCAAAACGATAAAACATTACAGGAAAAATATTTTCTGTCGATAGTGTATAGCCATAATATTTTTCACCTTTTTTCAACGTATGGTCTGCAACCGTAGGATGGGCAGCGCATCCCAAATAAAATGAGACAAGAGCGAGTGAAAGAATTGGGGTGAGACGACGCAATTTTAATTTATGGAGGTTTATCCGCCCTCTGCGCTTTTCTGCTCTCTCAATGGTGTTGGTGGCAGATTAAGTACATCAGCTGAGAAAAATTCAGCAAGATGACGCACAATATCTAAAACACCAACAATAGCAACAGGTTTACCTTCATCATCCATTACTGGGACATGTCGAAAACCACCCTCTGTCATCCTGTTCAAAGCAAAGGCTATGGAGTCACGTCCTCGCAAACTTTCCGGAGAATGTGTCATATAATCGTCAATAATCTCCTCATTGTAGTCAAACCCTTTACCCGCCAGCTTCATAATAACGTCTCTCTCAGTAAAAATACCGTAAAGTTTCTCACCTCTCACTAGAACGCATGCAACTTTTTCAGCCTGGAATTTTTCAATAACAGTTTGAATGGTGGTTCCACGTTCCACCAAGACCATTTTGTGAAGAGCAAGAGTATTAATGGGATCATTAATAGAGATACCTTCCGTTATATCCTTACTTTCTTCGAATTCCTGTTCATCCATCAACTGATGTTCATCATCAAGAAATTCGCTCATTACTACCTCCTTTGTAATAAAAGTAATTCATCGTTTTCAAATCTACATCCTGACCATATGATTCCCAAGCAGGAGCCGTCATGACCCCAGAATCTTGTCTACAAGCCTGACCATGTCAAGAACATCCAAATGTGAATCATGATTCATATCAGCTCTGGCTCTTTCATCATCAGTTATAGAATCAGGCCACATCAAAAAATCCGCTAGTTTCAACAGATCAGCAACATCAATAAGGCAATCTCCCGTGAGATCTCCAGAAGCATTATCAAGAGCTGGATAGGTCAAAAGTTGAAGATCATCAAAATAAAAACCGTCCTCTTCACTGTAATCATCAGATCTGAGCACAAAACGGATGAAAACTTCACCAAACCCTTCGAAGGTGGTAAGATCTATGGATTCTTTGACCCACTCTGTCTGCTTTCCATCATAAATATAACTTCCTTTGGGCTGTCCACTACCTGACCCAGTGGATTTCTTTGTGTATTTACCCGGTAAGGAAATCCAAGGACCGCCATTAGTCTTCGCTTCAATGGAAACACCATCGCAGTCATTTTCAATATTCCATTTTGCCCAGAAGACCAGTCGGCT
>SCKS01000056.1 GCA_004124465.1 Fidelibacterota bacterium | reverse complement strand
CAACGAAAGTGAGTTTCTTGATTTTCCTCCAAAAGTATATTCATTTCGCTGGTTTTTCAGAATTTTCGAAAGTGACATTTTTGTCTCTGCCTTCCAAACTTCTCTGCTAATTTCGCTGTTGGGTGCGTGGGGGGCTGATTTATAGAAAAACTCTTGAGTCTTGAATTTTCCTAAAGTAGTCTGAATCGAAATTTAGTCATCGGAAAGACATGCTGAAAAGAAGCTGAAAGTAGTTCTCATTCTTACCACTGGATTAAGCGATATGAATACCACAATAGAACGTTGCGAATTGGCATCAGGTTTTAGTATTTCCCGTATCTTGACAGGATTATGGCAGATTGGGGACATGGAACGAGACGATCATCATCTGGATTATGAGGCAACAGCCGCCGCTATGTCACCTTACGTCGAGGCAGGGTTCACAACATTTGACATGGCCGATCATTACGGATCTGCAGAGGAAATCGTTGGTCTGTTTCGACGGCAGCAGAGTTCTGAGAATACAGTACAACTACTGACAAAATGGGTACCCAAGCCTGGAATTGCAACACGAGAAGACGTTCAAGCGGCCGTGAAACGATCGCTGGAGCGAATGCAGGTCGATCGGCTGGATCTGTTACAATTCCATGCCTGGAATTATGCGGATCCGAACTGGCTGGATTGCTTGTTTTGGCTGCAGGAACTCAAGGAGCAAGGGCTCATTCGCCATCTGGGTTTGACCAATTTCGATACCGCTCACCTGCGAATCATTGTGCACAGTGGGATCGAGGTTGTCTCCAATCAGGTGTGTTTCTCCCTCCTCGACCAACGTCCCGGTGGTGGAATGACCGAGTTGTGTTTGGAACACGGGATCAAGCTGCTGGTCTATGGAACTGTCGCAGGGGGGTTCCTCACAGAGCATTGGCTCAACAAACCGGAACCTGACGGGAAAGATTTAGAAACATGGTCTCAGCAGAAGTACCGACGATTCATCAACGAAGTCGGGGGTTGGGAAGTATTTCAGAACCTCTTAAATACTGTGGCCAACGTAGCCCAGAGACAAGGGATCTCCATGGCCAATGTCGCATGCCGCTACATACTGGAGCAACCAGCCGTTGGCGGAATCATTATCGGTGCGCGGCTCGGGAAAAGTGAGCATCTTCAGGACAACCTTCGTTTGTTTCAGTTCTCACTTGATGAGACAAGCAAGTCTGAGATAGGTGCCGCTTTGGCAAAGTTACAACCTGTTCCTGGAGATTGTGGTGACGAATATCGAAAGCCGCCCTTCCTGACAGCAACTGGAGATCTCAGTCATCACGTCGATACGATCCCTCCCCCTTATTTAGTAGAGACAGGCGCAGATGGCCGAGGCAGGGTATCCAGTGGTACCATCTGGGAGGAGATTGCCGGTTACTGCCGGGCAGTCCGTCGAGGCGATCAAATTTGGATTGCAGGAACCACGGCCACGCATGGTGATCGCTTGATCGGAGGAGAAGATCCAGCCGCTCAGATGCACTTCGTCATCGACAAAATCGAAGGAGTGCTTCAGTCTTTTGGCGGGCGGTTGGAGGATGTTGTCCGAACACGAATATATGTTCCTTACTTAGAAAAATGGGAACCTATCGCCCGTGCTCATGGAGAGCGGTTTCGCCACATCCTGCCAGCGAATACCCTGATTCAAGCCTCGCTGGTTGGCAAAGAGTATCTGGTGGAAATGGACGTGGATGCTATTGTGGATCCCAAATAGTCAGTCCAGGCCGGTTGTTTAGGTCGCCCTGGACATCTTGAAACGACGCTGGGCGCCTTTACTTCTTCAGTGAATTGATGAATTCGTTGATATCCTCACTCGTAATATAATCAAGTTCCACGATTCCTTTTTCAGAAAAATTCCAACTAAGACCTGGGGCGGAAACATCCCCATACTGATCAAAGGTGACGGCACCGGTTCCTCCCTGATAGCGGATGGTTTTCCCCTGGGCTAAAAGGGCACTGGCCTGTTTGATGCCAGCCTCGTCTGGAAAGATAGGGGTCCCATTGGGATCGGTCACTTTGGACACCGAACGGGCGATGACGTCGCCAGACAAAGTCGGTGATACTTCCATGGCCAACAATGCGATCATGACGGCATCGAAGATGTTGGGCAAACCAGGCCCGGATGGTTCTTTCTTGAAGGCCTCCTTGTAAAGCGCCGTAAAGGAGGCTGCGGATGCGGTCCTGGGAGCAGCGGAATCGTGACCCACCATCTTACCCAAATATTTGATCCCTACACTGTCGCGAAACTCTTCGGATCTTAGAGAGTTGGCAACCACCAGGTTCTGTGTTCCTCCCAAAGAGATCCATTCTCGCATGGTAGCAATCCCTTCCTTGGGGTAGAGTGCTACATAAGCGGCTTCCGGATTACTTTTCAGCGCTTCGACTACCTCAGCCCGGTAGGACGGCTGTCCATCGTTGATGGCTATTGAAGCCTTGACAGTAACCCCTAATGCTTCTAGGTCTGCTTTGACCAATTTACCGATATCCTGTCCCCAATCGTCGTTCTTGTAGAAGATGACGAGATTATTGTACCCTTTTGCCTTGATGATCTTGGCAGCAACCGCGGCATGATTACGCGATGTCGTGAATGTCCGAAACCAAAGCCCCTTTGTCTTACCATCCTTTGCAAGGCCGGTAAACACGGTTGATGACGAGCAGCAAGATATTTGCATGACGTTGGATGGAACAGAAACAGATGTAAGGATTGGCATAGAGACACCACTGGAAACCGCACCAATCAAAACAGGGACTTTGTCCAAATCAACCAGTGCTTTGGCTGCATCTACACCCACTTTTGGATCGACCTGAGTATCCCGTAAAATGAGTTCCACTTTGCACCCTTTGACACCTCCCGCTTTATTGTAGAGATCGACTGCCATCCTGGCTGTCGCCGCAATAGGTCGTCCCCAGTCGACCGAAGTTGGGAGGACCGCACCGACCTTGGTGGTACAGTCTGCTGAGTATGATAAGCCTGGCGCAAGCGCGACCAAACTGATTGCCGTTAGGCCAAAAATAAGAGCTTTCATAAGTTTTTCCTTTCTGGTTCAGTTGATACTATTGTGATTGACATTGATTTCCCTGATCGGGCTCAATGCCGCTGGGTTATAAAATAAGCACTTTCATAGGTTTTTTCCTCCTTTGCTAATTTGATTGGTCATTGAGATTAATCCTCTCTTATAATCCCTTCTCTCCATCGGCAATGTCAATCCTTTACTTGAAATAGATTCAGTCACTCGGGTTTTACCCTGGCTACAGACCGCGAGATGATCAATTTTTCAGGGAGCAAACCTTTGGGTCTGATCAGTAGGGTCAAAACAATGATGAGCCCGATCATAATGAATTGAATCGTGCCTATATAAAGCTGCATCTCGACTGGCGCAAATTGGGTCAAGACCCAACCGCTACCGACCCAGCCAGCCCAAACGATCAGGGTTCCGAACACGGCACCCTTATTATTGCCACTACCGCCCACAATCAGCATTGACCAAATCTGGAATGTGAGAATGGGTACAATGTCCTGAGGGCTGATAAAGGCATAGAATGTTGCGTAAAGGGCCCCCGACAGTCCCATAATCATAGATCCGAAAATGAACGCCTGGAGCCGCACACGAGCAGGCGATTTGCCAAGGGATTGGGCGGCGACTTCATCCTCACGGATAGCCCGTAACAAACGTCCGAACGGTGATTGTCCAATATTCTCCAAAATATTGTAGACGATGATCAGGACGACAAACACAAATATCAGGTAAGCCAGATTGAACCAAAACGGATCATTAATGACGGTCTCGAAAGGGCGTTCGAACCCCCTTAAACCTTTTGCTCCTCCCGTAATGGGTTCGGCATTGCGGGCAAAGTTTTCCACCGCAATCGCAACGCCAAAAGTCGCGATTGCTAAATAATCGTGGCGCAGATGGGTGGTGATGAGACCCACAATCCAAGCCAACAATCCTGCCAACAGCACAGCTCCAGCGACGGCAAACGGATAAGGCAGACCAAACCCAATCAGCTGGCCTGCTTTATTCGACCCGCCGAACAAAATGACGCCGTAGGCTCCCGCACCAAAAAACGCAGCCACACCACCGTTGAACAGACCCGTGTAACCCCATTGCAGGTTCAGGCCTAAAACGGCGATAGACAGCACGAAGCCCATCGTCAGAAAAAAAACGAGGTAAGAGACGATGCCAATCATTTTTTTTCTCCAAATAAGCCTGTAGGGCGTATTGAAAGGATAATCAGAATAATCAGGAAAGGCACCGCCGGTTTATAGCCGGACGGCAGGATGAGGAGGGCCATGTTAGAAGCCAGTCCCACCAAAAATCCCCCAACCACAGCACCGTAGATGCTGCCAATTCCCCCGACTATGACAGCGGCAAACAAAGAGAGGACCAGATCTTTTCCCATCAAGAAACTCACTTGGTTGTTGAGGCCATAAAACACTCCTGCCACAGCGGCAAGTCCACCACCAATCAGCCATATTAACCGGATCATAAGTGCCAGACGGACACCGTTGATTTGCGACAAAGTTGGATTTTCGGACACGGCTTTCAAGGCGTAACCAAAAGTGGTGCGCGAAAGAACAAAGTGGAATATTAACATGATCACGAGCGCCATACACAAAACGAAGACTTGGTCTAACTTAATGAGGATCAACGGATCCAGGCTCACTCTCACCGCAAATGTAATCTCTTCACTATAAAGTTTGGGTTTGAGGCCGAAAATCAGACTGATCAGATTCCTCACAATCAAGGCAACACCAAAAGAGGCGAACACCATTGACAGGGGACCGGCTGAGTCGCGAATTCGGCGAAAGACGAGCCAGTCGATGATGATCGCCGATACACCAGTCACTCCCATTGAGAGAATAATCGCAAAAATGAGAGAGAAGGTGAGACTGAGACCACCGATTGTTTGAGATAAAGCTGGTACCATGGATTCAAGCAGCTTGTCAAAAACAAACGTAACGTAGGCACCAAGGGACAGCAGTTCGGCATGAGAAAAATTGGCAAAACGCAGCATATGCATCACCATGGTGAGCCCGATAGCTCCCAGGGAAAGGATGGAACCGACAAGGATGCCGTCAAACAGATTCTGGATCATGATGTTTCGAGCCTCCTACCACCTAGATAGATCTCCTTGATGACTTGGCCCTCCATCAGTTCCTGAGTAGAACCATCTATTTGATTTCGGCCCTCTGCCAAAATATACGTCCGGTTCGAGATGCGCAGTGCAGCCTTAACGTTTTGCTCAACAAATATAATTGATACTCCTTTCTCAGCGATGTCTTGAACAAGTGCCAGTATCTCTTCGGCAACCTTAGGGGCGAGTCCAGCCGTGGGCTCATCCATGAGGATTAGTGTAGGTTCGGCCACAAGTGCCATCGCGATCGCCAGCATCTGTCGTTGCCCTCCTGATAACTTCCCCCCTTTGTCCAACTGTTTGTCACGCAGGATTTCGAACAACGTGAACATCCTCTCGATCAGATCATCGACAAGGCCATCGCTCCGTTTCGCAGCAAGCATGAGATTCTGCCGAATAGTCAGGGTTCTAAAAATGTTGTTTGTTTGTGGGACATAAGCAATCCCAAAAATCGCCATCTCATCAGGCCGGATCCCAACCAGGTTTCGTGCGCCAAGCATAATCGTCCCCTCTTCGACAAGCACCAGCCCCGCAATTGCCTTGATGAGAGTCGACTTGCCAGCACCATTTGGACCGATCACTGCGACGATTTCACCTCTGCCCAAACGCATGTTGACGTCGTGCAGGATTGGCAAGCCTGGGACATAACCCGCTGTTAACGACTGCACATTGAGGACTGTGTCACTCATAAGTCATATCTCCCAGGTAGGCATTCACAAGCTGGGGGTCAGAGCGTGCGGCTTCCCCACTGCCCTCAAACACCACATGCCCTGATACCATTGCGATTACCGGCTCGCAGTGACGCATGATGAAGTCCATATCGTGCTCGATAATAAAGAATGTATGCCCACGGGCATTGAGATCCTTAATCTTCTCCACCAGAATCTCTGTGAGAGCCGGGCTGACTCCAGCAGCAGGTTCATCAAGCAGAATGACTTTGGGATCCACCATCAGCACCCGGGCAAGCTCCAGAAGTTTCATTTGGCCGCCTGACAGTTTTCCGGCTGGGTCATTAGCCATCGTATCAAGGGTCGTAAAGGTGAGTATGTCCATCGCTTTTGCCTGTATCTCGCGCTCCTGACGCTTGACCTTCTTCATCATGAAGAACGGGGCAAAGAGACTCTCGCCTACCTGTCCTGTTGGAGCAAGCATCAGATTTTCAAGCACGGTCATCTGAGGGAACGGTCTTGGAATCTGAAATGTGTGTGCCAGCCCCTGGCGGAAAAGCACGTCTGGCGGCGATTTTGTGGTTCGTATCCCATCAAAATGGATTTCCCCGCTTGTGGGACGAATGACACCGGTTAATGTGTTGAACAACGTTGACTTGCCAGCACCATTTGGGCCAATCAGACCTGTAATTGTTCCTTTGGCCACCGACAAAGATACATTATCGACGGCCTTAAGTAAACCGAATGAAGTTATCAGGTTTTGTGTTTCAATCATCGTTGTCTTCGCTGCCTTATGAAGCGTTGAGATTATATTTCATGATACTGCCATGACGTCCTGTCCGATCGCTCTCCAATTCATAAACATATCCGGAAGGACCATGACGCTGGGCCAGAACAGCTTCCAGCGCGGCATAGTCATCGGGATCAAGAGAGAGTTCGAATATCGATAACGTCTGAGGCAGATGATGCGCATAACGTGCACCAATGATCACGGCACCGACTTGGGGCTGATCTAGCACATATCGTGCGGCGACTGCGCTCATCGAGACACCATGTTTATCAGCAAGGGCTTTGACCGTTGTCAGCAGGGTTTGGAATAAATCCCAGCCACCAAATTCATCAACGATCAGTCGGTATTTGATCAGCGATCTATTTTCAAACACGAAACCAGGGTCGGGTTGATCAAGCCAATGCTCGGTGAGAAACCCACCGGCCAGTGATCCGTAACAAAGCAACTTGATATCATTTTCAGCACACCATCTTGCCAACCCATTGGCTGGACGATGGTCGAGTAGCGAGTACTGAACCTGGGTCGAGACAATATCAAACCCCATCTCGACAAAAGGAGCCGTTTGCTTCACATCCCAGTTATTCACCCCTAGATGGCGGATTTTCCCTTTTTCGCAGAGCCTTTTGAGACATTCCAGAGTCTCATACGGGCGTCCGATCGATAAATTCCACCAATAGAATTGTACGAGATGGAGCTGATCGAGCCGCAGCCTTTTTAATGAACGATCAATAATCCCCTCAATATCCGTAGCGCCAATGCTGGAGAGGCTATCCAGATCCGGTACAAGCTTGGTGTGGACGGTGACTTTGTCGGCAGACTCAGATCCACGGTCACGACGCAATGTTTCGATGAATGTTCCAATCATCTCTTCAACGCCGGTATAAATATCGGCGCAGTCAAATGTTCGAATGCCCGCATCGAAAAAAGTGGTCATGTCGGCAATGGCCTGCGTGCGGTCTACCGAACCGTGCCCCCCGGCAAGCTGCCAGCCGCCCTTGATCACTCGTGAGATCTGGTGATCTGGCCGCAATTGGCATATTTCAACACTTATGCTTCACCTCCATTCGAATCAGTCGAGGGCTCTTTCGCCCAGTAAGGCACGCCGCGCTGGTCTGGCAAGCCTGTTGTCTCAGCATGTGAGAATATCCGCCGACCCGTCCGTGTGATTCTAAAACGCCCACCACAATGAGGATCAGGGCAGGCGACTTCTGCGTCGGTCGTCATCCAATCGTGAGGATCGGTATCGCGTTGCTTAGCGGGAAGCAGTGGTAAAATAGAGGCAAGCGAGTACATTGGAAAACGCTGGTCAGCGCCAAACACTAAATTTTCTCCCTCGACCAGAAAATAGTCTCCAACCTGATGGTTGCAGACCATCGGCTTCTCACTACCAACAACCTCGACCTTTAAATCATAAAGCCAAAAGGTGTCTTTGTCCATCTTGTCTCCTAACTTTTTCTCTTGTATTTCAATGCAGAGTAACTATTCAGGTGCATAGGTTGAAGGCTAAAGACTGAAGGTCCATACTCCTGCAACGTTCGAATCAAACCATTCAAAACTTTCTCAGTTTCAACGATCTTCCCTTCAAACCCCAAGACATTCTAATCATCCAAGAAGCCTAAGCATTTCGACAAAACAATTTTCTCTGGGAAACCCGGCAGTTACTCGATTAACGAATACAGCAACTTTGTCGACCAATTCAAAGGTTCTAAGTTTTGGGTGGTCACACATGATTTTTTCCTAAAAACCTTCTGTTTTCAGCCTATTCACCTGAATAGTTTCAATGCAGAAAGGAAATTTCTCATAAAATATGCCAATGTTTCTCGTTCTCCCTCCCACCAGAGTTTGGGCTGCATCCGTCTTCCATACCCCAGCTTGATGTCAAGGGTCAGCATCCAGCGGCGTAGACGAGTCCCTGCCAACCAGCGACCCACCCGATACCACCACTTAGAATAATCCTTGTTATAGGGGCATACACGAATACAGATAGAGCAATCACTGTTTTGCGCGGCCCAATAGCCAAAGCATTTCTCGCCGTCCACCGTCCATTTTTTTATGCCTTTGATATTTGATTGATTGTGGGTTTGAGTCGATGGTGCACCGTTTGGAATTGCCTTGACAGGGCAGCCCAGGGAGCATCCCTGGCATATCTCACAAAATTCTTTTACACCAAAATGGATGGGTTTATCCAGAGCCATTGGCAGATCCGTAAAAATTTTGCCCAGCCGTACTCGTGGCCCAAATTCTTTTGTAATCAGTAGTCCATGTCGTCCATATTCTCCCAAACCTGCCTGAATTGCTGTTGGGATAGCGAGCGACGAATCGTTCATACTGGCGACGGCATTGTAGCCTAAATTGCGAAGGTATTGTGCCACAGAGAGCACCACCAGAGCATCATGTGAATACCCTAACCCTGTAGCGGCACCGCTCAATGCGGAGGGTACCGTACGAATCAGGTCATAATCCATTCTTTGAGCTGTCACAATCACAAATTTGAGCCCTTCCGGAATATCATTGGGCCGCTCCGTTGCACTCATGTCACTAAATTTTTGGGTATACAACCAGCGTTCGTCATAGCATGTAATTCCAACAATATCGGCCCCAAATCTTTTTGCGACATTCTTGATTTCATCCGCTGCGGCTTGAGGAGAATCAAAGAGTATTTTCTCTTTTGCAACATCACGAAGAAGAGTGAAGGCGTCAGAGAAACCTTCACGACGATCTTCGTTCTCTTTCATTTCGGTAAAGATGTCACTGACATGCCAAGTTGCATTACGGAAGGCATAATCTTTTTGAGTGAAGCCATCTGCTTGACGCCAGGATTTTAAGGGATCCCGGTAGGTAGAATAGAAAAGTTGGGCCTTTTCACTGCGAATACGCTCATCCCACCATGATCGTCGAAACACATCATTCTTTTGATGGAATCGCTCAAAATTGTCCATCATTTCAAAGCCAGCTTCTTGATCGCTCTTCTCAACATTGCGTATTTCAGATTGATCGGGAGAAGGGTTTTTCTTGTCTGGCATGAACATGCTCCAAGAGAAATATTTAATATTTAATATTTGAAATTAAATTTCAAATTTAAGATGAAGGGCGTGGCAGATACCTCTACTACCAAGCCTGTGAGATCAAGCGACGGCAGCCATCCTTGCTTAAGAAAACATGGGGTCAAACTGAATGAATATACTACATTACTCTGTAGATATAACATATTTGCTGATTTGTGTACCGTATATACTTTTTACTTTGAAGTCAAGTTGTATAAATACGTAGTACTGAGATGGCAAGAGTGTTGAGGAGTATTTTACAGGAGATGTGGATTTTACTTGGAGGGTGTCTGACTGTGAAGAATTAGTGGTTCGACCTGAGTACAATAATTAGGTGTCCATATAGGTGTCCATATAGGTGTCTATAAGCCGTATAATTGGCTATAAATTGGTATAACTGAATAACAATTGATTCTTACATAAAGTACTGTTATTATATAGATAGTATCAGTTAATATATGTTGATATTAACCAGTAATAGGGGGGAACATAGAACTCATAACCCGAAGGTCGAAGGTTCAAATCCTTCCCCCGCCACCATTTTTATACTGCAATATCAGTATTAAAGCGGTGGCACTACAATCCATTATAATTGAATC
>SCKS01000055.1 GCA_004124465.1 Fidelibacterota bacterium | reverse complement strand
ATCTACTACCATCTGAACCCCATCTTTGAAGAAATAATTTCTGACGTTTTCAATTCCTTTTTCCAGATCCGCAGCACCTTTTCTTCCCACATCAGCCAATTCAACGGCTTCATCTACCAATGCACCAAGCTTCACGCCACCACCTTTAAAAACAGCACCCATGGCTGAGCCCAGTTTCAGTACTTCTGAAAGAGGGAAAGCCACAGACACGGAAGCAATCATCCCTCCGAATACAATGACAAAACTGGAAACAGAAACAAAGACCGTGGCTGAAGCACCAGCTGCTATGGCGGCCATGGCAATCCCGCCAACCGTGAAGCCAAGTCCTAAAAGAATTCCTACGAGTGTGGCAATATCCATAAACTAATCCTCGTCTCTGGAGAAACTTGTTGTTTTCAATCTATTCTCATGAAGAGCCTTTAAAATATTTCTCACATCGTCATATTCCGGATCCATCTGGAGGGCAAGATTCCAGTTAATTGTCGCTCTTTGCGGATCGCCAAGCTGATAATAGATAGACCCCCGGCGGGCATAGGCAAGAGCCAGGTTGGGATTAAGCTCAAGAGCTGTCTCCACTTCCTGAAGCGCTTCCCTGTAGTCTCCGGAATGAAAATAGCGGAGCGACCTAGAAAGGTGACGCATGGCGCGGTTAATATTTCTCTGAGATACATTCTTTTCAAGGTTAAGCGATTTTACTGAATCCGCCAGGGAAACTGACTTCTGCTGTAACAAAGAAACCTGCGTAGCGAGGTTCCGCACTTGGTGTCGTGACAATTTCAATGAATCCCGAAGTACCGTTACAGCACCGTCCGCTGCCATGAGCGTGGAATCGATGATTCCGGCCCCCGGACCTGCAATGCCATCAGGCACAGGTGACGGACCGCCGGGCATCCCCGGCAGACCGGAAACACCTTTCGGTACATTCATTGTGAAATTCAATATGATGCCCGGGTGCTTTGCACTGTACTTCTCCGAGAAATCGGGCAAATTTTCTATGTGGGTGAACCCTAGGCCCAGGCGGTAATCCGAGGTAAGGGGGATGCGGAGTCCCACATTGAGGCCCGAACCGTCGAATTCACCCACAAAATCTATTCCGCCCCACTTGGGCATATATGGTGTATTTAGCAAAACGCCCGCAAAAGCCCCAGCACCCATCCCCTGTTCATCAGCAGTTGTATCAATTTCTGTGTCGGCCGTGGCACCAATGGCAGAAGAGGCTGATGAAAAACCTCCGGTCCCAAAACCCATATAAGTACTCATACGATACGGTCCAAATTCCTTCTCACTGCCCACGGCGGCGAAAAAGGAAAGCTGCTTGGGGTCGAGTCTCAAACCTTCACTTGCATCATTTTCAAAAATGATGTCATGCAGACCGATTGAGACTGACATGTCTTGGCGAACAAAAACTTTGTACTGTGTGTGGAAACCAAACTCAGCAGGAGCAACCCATGTTTCCATGGATGTCTGAAGTTTCTCAATCTCTTCAGGATTCGCCCCTGTCCCGGAAGAAAAGCCGAGGGTAAAACGGTCAGAAACATCCATGCTAAAAAACACACCAGTCACCTGATTGTATGGTGAAAAGTTGTGAACCTCTGTGGTAAAACCGCTGGAAAAGAGGTAGGGGGACCGTTCAATGAATGTAGTCGGAATTTTCATCATGGAACCCGGATGAATGAAAGAAACACGCGTCACTGCAGACAAGGGCGCCAGAAAACAGAGAACTAGAGCGAGAAGTGTTACAATGCGCCGGGGAATCATCTCATTTCACTTCCTTCCTTAATTCCATCTGTGCAAGTCGAAGATATTCGCTTTCAGGGAAAAAATCGACTATTTCGGCAAAGGCTTGCTGGGCTCGGTCGTTCTCTCCTATCTCCCGGTACACCATGCCGGTGAGGGCCATGGCATCATCGCGTTTATCAGATTCGAACAGCACATCAACCCGATCGAGCAAACTTAATGCCTCTCTGTAATTGTTCAAACGGAAGTGGCACTCAGCCAACCAGTAAATAATGTTGCCAGCTGTAATATCATCAAGTTCCATCAGGACCAGTTTCTCAAAATGCCCCACTGCCGCACCGTAATCTTCCCGCTGGTAAGCAAGGACACCATTCATGTAGACCATTTTGTTGAAGGTTGCCACTTCTGAAATCACAGCAGCATCTTCTTCAGGTAGTAACTCTGTCTCATCTTCAAGTGTAATCCCGGGAACAGGCGGCACCACAACTTCTGCTACTGCAGGGGGAGAAAATGCTTCCGCGGTCACAGGTGTCTCTTGTGCAAGTAGGTCGGAGACCATACCCCGCAATTCTTTATTCTCTGTCTGGAGTGTTGTCATCTGACTTGCAAGTGCCTTTTCTAGCAAAGCAATTCTGTTATTCATCCGCTGGAAGTTCTCTTCCTTCAGACCGGTCATTTCATTATGAAGATTGGTTTCAAGACCTTCAATTTTTTCATGAATCCGCTTGAGCGTTTCGTGCAATTCTTTGGTGGTTGCCATGTAGACCGATCCACTGGGTTTTTTATCTACAAAAAAGGAGACTTTCTCTGGAGGTGATTTGATGTAGTGGTCTGTTTCCTCTTTCCCGGTGGCAGGCTCAATGACCACGCCCAGATCTAGAAAAAAGTCACCTGAATTTGAAGAAGAAGACGATTGCTGGCCGCTGAGAGCGGACAGAACAAGGCCGGCAGTTATAAGCGGCCTGAACCAAAGATTCTGGCTGTTGATCATTCGTACTCTTCCCAATCGATAGTATAAGAATAACCGAGAAATGACCCCACATCAGCGGGAATGATAAGTTCAAAATTGCCTGTAGCCCCCGGGAGAAGTGAAGAATCAGTGGTAATCCCTGAATCAAACGTATAGTAAGAACCGCCTACGAAAGTTGTGAGTGTTCTGGTCTCACCACTCCAGTTTTTCCGGAGAACAAAATTAACTTTCACAAAATCGGCCCGATTGCCACCTACGTTTTTCACCTGCCCTGCCAGTGCCACATTATTGGACCGGTCCTTTTTCTCAGCAATGTTTCCTACCAAAACAATGTTGGCGGCTCGGTCACGGCTGGCAGCTCGGTCACCAGACTCGGCAGAAACATAACGGGGTTGGGCAAGCTTGGGCATGGGAGGAGGACTGTAAGATTCCCGGATCTGCTCAGGCACATATTCAGGCTCTTCCTGTGCCATCACATTTTCCACGATCCGCACAACGGTGCTCCTGTCAATCACTAGGTAGCCCACAAGTGATTCTATTTTCAGGATCTCCTCATCCTGATAGACCACTTTGCCAAAAATAGTGCTGCCGTTATCAAGAATAACCTCTTTCTGGTAAATGGAAAGCGGGTTGATCCACATTTCACTGCGGGCTTGGAGGTCACGAACCTGGCCAGACATGTGATCCAGTTCAGCAGCCATTTTCTTCAGCTCAAAACTGACTTCAGTCATCACATACTCTTCTTGAGGCATTCGCTCTGCTTCTCCTTCTTCCGCCCCCTTATCACTCGCACCGGCAGCGACCTTCTTTTTTGGCGCCGGTTCAGCACCAAGTGTCAACTCAACTTCAACGTCGTCATCTTCAACGGTCACTTCCTGAGTTGCTTCTTCTCCATCACCACTAGCCTTAAGGGTGTAAGTTCCTGAGTCTATTTTTTTAAACCCAAAACCACCCTTACCAAGTCTTTTTTTAGTCGTCTCTTTACCTATCTCTTCACCGTCCGCATCCAGCAGAACAACTTCAGCTCCACCTACACCTTTACCTTCAAGATCAATTATCTTACCGGAAATCTTGTACGTTTTGGCAGGAAGAACCGTCGCCAAGAGAAACAGGCTCGTCAGTATAAAAATACCTTTAGCTATTTGCTTCACAGCTTACCTCGGATTTATCGTTTAGCTATCTACCCCGGATTAGGGAAGCCAATCGTCCCGAGTGTAACCTAATACTGTTATATATGTCAAGAAAAAATGAAAAGGTCCAATTTTGCACCATATGTTGCTCCTGCGCTTTGTAAATGACGGGCTGTAAATTCCACAATAATGATTGACAACTTCCCAGTACAGTCTCCTTTTCTGCCGCTTTATGCCCAATCGCGACATGTAGGATCGTTATTAGGCTACCAACACCACGGAATGAAAATCTTACACAGACTCTTTGTGCTCATAATTGTATTCAACTTGGCGGGCGGTCAATCTATGACCGGCGACCGGGGGCGGCTTATCTCCTCTGAACTTCTAGAACATAAAACTGCATACCAGGTCGACCGGGAGCTGTCAGGGACAATTCTATTCTTTAAGGCAACCTACGGTGCGTCTATCTATAAGCTGGTCTATGAAACCATAGACCCCGATGGAAAGCCCACTATTGCTTCAGGTACAGTTACGGTTCCAAAAAAACCTGATTTTGCGTTACCTATTCTCAGCTTTCAATCGGGGACCATGGTGAAACGGGATGAAGCGTCCTCAACCACAGGATTTGACGGTAATTACGGAATCGTTGCTATGTGGACAAGTTCGTCCGGATACCTCACCGTCATTCCTGACTATCTGGGACTTGGTGAATCTGAACTTTTTCACCCCTATCAGATGGCCCAACCGAACGCCACTGTCATTATCGACATGCTTAGAGCGACCCGTACTTTCTGCGACCAAGAGGGATTAGAGACTAACGGACAGCTTTTTCTCACAGGCTATTCGGAAGGCGGCTACACCATGATGGCTGCCCACAAGATGATAGAAGAAGAACACCCGGAAGAATTCACCATTACAGCCTCAGCCCCGGGAGCGGGTGCCTATGATATGTCCGGGGTCATGGTTGATCTCATGCTATCGGGAGAAGAGTATCCCTCACCCTTCTATCTCCCCTATACGCTTTTCGCATTTGACGAATACTATAATCTCTGGGAAAGTCCATCCGATTTTCTCAAAGAAGAATATGCCACATTGCTCCCGCCACTGTTCAATGGAACCCACTCATCCAGCGAAATAAACGCTGCCATGCCTGCAGTACCCATGGAGATTATGGAACCGGACGTTGTAGATGCATTCAGCAAAGATGAAAATCACCCCCTTCGTGAGGCGTTGCGTGATAACGATCTCTACGACTGGGCGCCTCAGTCACCCATGCGTCTGTTCCACAGCACTGGTGATGATCTGGTCCCTGTGGAAAATTCACGACTGGCTTATGAAACATTCCAGGAAAATGGCGCTACCCAGGTTGAATTGTTCGAGTGCGACTGCGGGACGCACGGCGAAGCAGCAGCCATACTGCTGTTCTTAGGGTTTGCATGGATAGAAAGCCTGGCGGACAAAAGCCAGCCCCTGTCCCTGAATCATCATACTGTACCGGAAAAGTACAACCTTCTATCAGTCTATCCATCACCCTTCAACAGCTCCACAAAGATCATTTTTACCCTGAAAGAGGGTTCTGAAGTAACACTCACTGTGCATGATCTGCTGGGTAAAGAGATAGAAACCCTTGCCAAGGGTCGTTTCCCAGTAGGTCGATATGAATTCCCTTGGAACGCATCTCTATTTGCCGGTGGCCTTTATATCATCACACTGAAATGGTCCAACTCTCAAGGCATGAAGGGGCGGCACTCCCGGAAAGTTCTCTATTTGAAGTAAGACGAGGTCAAAACCATACGATACTCAGTTGCCCGTTTTACTCTGCCAGTTTTCTTTTTCTACTGTCTTTTCCTTGTCAGCTGCCTCCCGAAAGGAAAATCTTCAGATCCCAGGGTGGTTCTCATCTCCATAGACGGCCTCCGGGCTGACATTTTTCTCCACCCCGAGGTAAACGGCTTTTCAACAGAAGATCTGCCCAACCTGAACAAGATGGCAGCTGAGGGGGCACACATAAAGGAAGTGACTACTGTATTCCCATCCCACACTTTTCCAGCCCACACCTCTATGGTGACAGGACGACTTCCCTTTGAACACGGGATCAACCACAACCACCTGTTCGACCCCAAACGCAACTTCGAGCCGTGGCACTGGTGGGCCGACAGTCTGAAAGTCCCTACTGTCTTCCATTTGGCTCAGGAGAAAGGTCTGGTGACGGCGGCTACGCCCTGGCCGGTCTCCGTTAACGGGCCGTTTGACTACCTCATTCCTGAAATTGAGCCGGTGTGGGATGAAAAGGAGTCAACTCTCGAGCTTGTGCGGCAGCATGATCAACCTCCAAAGATGATTGAATATTTCGCTTTTTTCAGCGACCTCAACTCCAGTGAAGAATCAACTCAAGGCTTTCAAAGGGACTTGAATCTGCACCACATTTTCAAAACTGTCTTTAGGAAAAGCCTCCCTCATCTCACAGGTTATCACATTCTTCGGCCAGATGATGCACAGCACACACACGGCCGACGTCACGATCGCGTCCGGGAAGCATTTCTGTTCGCTGATTCACTGGTAGGTGCCGTCATAGATCTGATCACCGAGCTCAATCAGTGGCCACATACAACACTCATCGTCACTGGTGATCACGGCCACGTGGATCACCACACCGACATCCGTCTCAATGCTCTGTTACATGAAAAAGGTCTGCTCACCGTTGGGAACGGGGGAATCACCAATTGGAAAGCGGTGGCTCATCCATCCGGTGGGGCAGCTTTTATTCATCTGAAAAATCCATCTGACGACGCAGAGAGGCAAAACGTCGTGTCTCTTCTGGAAAATAAAGAATGGGGTCAACTTATTGAAGGGTCAGACCTGCCGGAAACGTTGAAAGGGTACGGCGAATCAGATTTTGTTCTTCTGGCTGAAGATGGCTATAACTTTTCCGGCGATCTGGATCAGCCATTCGTTTATCCTCACTCTGGCGGAGGTCACGGGGGAGATCCAAATAACCCGCAGTTAAAAACAACACTCTTTGCCATGGGGCGGGGGATCCGGTCTGGTGCCATCTTAGAATCGAGCCATACCACACAGACAGCTACACTCATCGCCAGGCTCCTTGATCTACCACTAAAGACGGATCGCCCGGTACCCGATATTCTTAAATAGAGCGTAGGGCATCTAGCCTCACTGCCGACCTAGGCAATTATGAGGTATATGACAATCGTCACAGCAGCACCTACAGATGCAAAGGGAATCTGTGTGCGTACATGATCGATGTGATCGGAGGCCGATGCCATGGAAGAAATGATAGTGGTGTCCGAAATAGGCGAGCAGTGATCACCGAATACTCCACCCCCTAAAACAGCAGCAAGAAACATGGGGGTGCTTCCGTCCAAGGTTGTCGCCATGGGAATAGCTATGGGGACCATGACAGCAAATGTCCCCCAGGAAGTTCCCGTTGAGAACGCCACAAAACACGAAATTAAGAAAAGACCAATTACTGCCATTTTTGTACTAAGAATTCCTGAGATAACACCAGCCACATAAACACCTGTTCCCAACTGACGAACAGCATCCCCCAGTGCAAAAGCCAGTAGAAGCATACTAACCACCGGGATCATCCCGCCCATACCCTTGAAAATAAGATCCACAAATGTGTTGAGGGGGAGCCCTCTGAACAGATTAAGGGATGCCAGAACCACCAGACTCATGATCACTGCCCACAGCACCGCCGTTGAACCGGAGCTGGCTTTGATTATGTCCCATAGCCCTGCGCCCTCTCCAGCACTTAGTCGGCCCGTCACATAAATGCCCACCACAATGCTCACCACCATGGTAAGAACAGGTGCAACAAGGTTGACTGCACGGTGCTGAATCCCCTCCAAGGGCTTTACACCCACTACTTCATCGGCCACCATGGGTCGGGCATCATCTCCGTAAACTTTTCCCTCATGTTGAGCCCGTAGTTCAGCTGCTTTCATAGGGCCTAGGTTCCATTTTCGTACGATACTCAGAAATACAATTACAATAGCCGCCATAGGATAAAAATTTACCAGAATGCTCTGAAACAACAGTGCCACCGGCGACTCAATTCCTTGAACCGCCAACAGGCCGATAATAAACGCTCCCCACCCATTGAACGGGACCAAAATACAGATCGGGGCTGAGGTAGAGTCGCATATATAAGCTAATTTCTCTCGACTTACCTTAAAACGGTCTGAAAGTGGCCGCCCCACAGTCCCCGCCACTAAAGATGTGATAGAACTTTCCACCGTCACCAGCACACCTACCAGAAAAGGGACAAGTTGTGCCTGGGTTCTGTTCCGGACCCATCGCTTTTTTTCAAGCCAGTTAACAAATCCTTGAACGCCTCCTGTCGCACTCATAAGGGTAAGCGTACCCCCTACGGCCAGGCTGTAGAGTAAAATTCGTGTGTTCCCCGCATCGGAAAAAACATTCACTATACTTGCCACCGTAGAACCTGTTGCACTTATGGGATCCCAGTTGTTGAGTACTAGCCAGCCGAGCCATACACCAAATAGCAGTGCCGGGTATATCTGCTTTTTCCAGAGAGCTAAACCTAGGGCTCCCACCGGTGGCAGGAGAGACCAGAGGCCGTAATGTTCAGGAGTCAAAATGAATGAGGAAGGTCAAATGCCCCCGACCGGGAGCTCTGCTAAGCTCAAGAAAATCCTGTCCCCTGTTTCTCACCACAGGGGCAAGCCTCGGATGCGGTCGAAACTGCTGCCCCCACAAGGGGCGCCGGGGCACTCATAAGTTTTTCTGGCGCCTCGGCATTACAAATGGGGCACACCTTAGGTTCTTCACCAGAAGAATAAACAAGCTCCTCAAAGGTGTGATTACAACTTGCGCATTTGTAATCGAACATCGGCATAGCTACACCAGAAGTTTACACAGCGTCAACGGCTGTTTTCAAGCTCTGGTTTGCTTTTTGGTACTCGTAATTCATCTTTATACGTCCATGGCTTTAAATGAATCATCCATAATACCAACAGCTTCTTCCACTTCTGCTTTTGTGATAACAAGTGGTGGTGAAATTCTCATGGAATTTCCGTAGAGTCCGCCTCGACCGATAAAAAGTCCTCGCTTCTTTGTTTCTTCCATCAACTGGTCGGCCGCGGCAACGTTGGGTGTCCTGTCACCTGCTGTTTCATCCTTTACAAGTTCCATCCCCTGCATAAGGCCCTTCCCACGTACTTCCCCAATGACCTTTGGATATTTCTCTTGGAGTCCCTCAATCCCCTCCCGGAGAATTTCGCCCATTTTCGCGGAATTGTCTTTGAGGTTATCCCTCTCTATAATATCAATGGTGGCGTTTGCTGCAGCACAGCTTACCGGGCTCCCACCAAAGGTGGAAATAGTATTCTTGGTAAGTGTGCTTGCAATCTCTTGTCTGGTAACCACGGCTGCCAAGGGCATGCCGTTGGCAATCCCCTTGGCAACGGTGATCATATCAGGCTCCACCCCGTAGTGCTCAATACCCCACCTTTTCCCGGTGCGACCGAAACCTGTCTGCACCTCATCTGAGATGAAAACACCACCGTAATTCCGGACAATCTCCGCCACGATCTTGAAGTATTCTTCGGGAGGTGTAATAAACCCGCCTACACCCATGATAGGTTCGACCAGGATGCCGGCAACCTGTCCTGTCGTGGTGGTACGGATCAGTTCATCAACATCTTCCGCACAAGCCACACCGCACTCCGGGTAACTAAGCTTTAACGGGCATCTGTAACAGTAAGGTGCCACAGCATGTTTTACAGCGGAGACTTGAGTCGGTAGGGCACGCCACGATGCATGAGCCGTGAGGGATTGGGCCAAAAGAGAACGTCCCGAATAACCGTGCCTCAGTGCTATCAGTTCTGAGTTCCCACTGTAAAGTTGAGCCATCATGACGGCTGTTTCATCAGCTTCCGTTCCGGAAGCATTGAGAAATACCTTCTCAAGGTTCCCCGGGGCGATCCTAGCCAACCGCTCGGCCAACTCCACCACCGGCACCGTGGGGTACAAAGAAGATATATGTGTCAAATGATTTACCTGAGCAATAACAGCGTCATTCACCTCTTCATTGGCATGCCCCACAGAAACAGTCAGTATGCCGCCGAAAAAATCCAAATAAGAATTACCATCCATATCTGAGACACGGGTTCCCTTAGCCTCCGTTATCACGACAGGTTCTTGGTAAAAATTCTTTACAGCTTCAAAAAGGTGTCTCTTATGTTTATCACGTACTTCCTGACTGTTCATACTGCTATCCTCATATTTTGATCAAACATATCTCTCAGCGGCGCCGGTGATGGGAATCATCACCTTCTCACCTTCCTTTATCCACCCTGTTTCAACCAAAGTTTTAAATCCGAGCCACGACACACCATCCTCACAGGAACCGTCCACACCGGACAGTTGATTCACCTCATGTGCCGCCTCCATAATCCCAGCTTCATCCACCA
>SCKS01000125.1 GCA_004124465.1 Fidelibacterota bacterium | reverse complement strand
GCTTCATGAAATAAATTTCCAGTAGGTATCCTTTTTTGCCACCAAACCATTATTGAACTCCCAAAGGTCACAACCAAGATACTCAAACGTCTCTCCGTCTCTCGGTGTACCCCGTACCACCCATTCCGAAATAGCCTTGGTTTCGTCGCATATCCAATGGCGCATCTCTTCCCAGCGCATATCGGGAATCTGGGCGTAGCGCGCTCTCAACACGGCACCAATCTCCTCTTTTCCGACACAACGCCGGCCTTCCGGGGAACTGGGGCCCCGCGCCATCAGCCAGACACAGTCTGTGGCAAAGTGGGAAAGAATCGCATCCACGTCGTGCTGGTTGAATCCCAGTTGGATTTCATCAAGATATTCGATAGATATAGGGCGAGACATGATTCTCTCCGAAATGAGATTTGGTGAAAAAATGTTGGGGTGGGTATTGGATCAGGGGCGCCGATGTTAGATAGACCTTTGTTCCATTGGAAACCTGAGATAAATCTCTAGGGATTAGGGGTCCCTTTTCGATCCCGGTGAGAGATCATCAGACTTTGGTTTGGATTAATATGGAAAAGCTATCAGGCTCCAGCCACAATCCGGGCAATATCCTCTCCGACGTCCCGGCACGATCCGTTGCCGCCTAAATCAGGGGTTCGAACACCCTCTGGCGATGCCAATAATTCCTCTATCGCCGCCATCACGGCGTTGCCCGCTGTTTGTTCACCGAGATGATCAAGCATCATTACACCGGACCATATCTGACCAATTGGATTCGCGATACCTTTACCGGCGATATCCGGAGCGGAGCCGTGGACAGGCTCAAAAAGGGAGGGGAATTCCCGCTCAGGATTGAGGTTCGCCGAAGGCGCTATAGCTATCGTTCCCGTCGTAGCAGGACCCAAGTCTGAAAGAATATCGCCAAAAAGATTACTGGCGACGATCACGTCAAACCAGTCGGGGGTAAGCACCAGGCGGGCAGAAAGAATGTCTATGTGGTATTGGTCAGTCGTCACCCCGGGAAAGTCTTTACCATTGACCTCAAACCGCTCGTCCCAGTAGGGCATTGAATGAATAATTCCATTTGACTTGGTCGCTGACGTCAGGTGGCCACGACGTGCTGCGGCCAGTTCAAACGCAAAACGTTGAATACGGTCGGTGCCGATTCTGGTAAAAACAGACTGCTGAACAACAGCCTCCTGTTCTGTCCCTGTATAAACCCGGCCGCCAATTTCGGAATACTCCCCCTCATTGTTCTCTCTGACAATGAAGTAATCAATGTCACCTGGTCCACGGTCTCTTAACGGTGAGACCATGCCCGGCAACAGGCGAACTGGGCGCAAATTTACGTACAATTTCAAATCACGGCGCATGGGGATCAACAGATTCCACAGTGACACGTGGTCGGGCACACCGGGAAAGCCCACAGCACCGAAATAGATTGCATCAAAATCATGCAATTGTTCCACCCCATCAGCAGGCATGATTTCACCGACCCTGTGAAAACGCTCACAACTCCAGTCAAATTCGGTCCAGTTGAGCTGAAAATCAAAACGACTGGCCGCTGCCTCCATCACCTTGACGCCTTCAGTGAGCACTTCACGGCCAATGCCATCGCCAGGGATTAGCGCAACTCGATAGTTGTTCACCACTTCAAAACCTCTTGGCTAATATCGATCAGGTTACGCGCGGCTGTCATAGACAAGCTGCGGTAGTGGTGGTGGCGGACCGTTCATGTCGAGACCGTGTACGTCCAGAACGAATTCAGCAAATTCGCCCTGCATAGCGGCCATCATCTTCCCGAAGCTCTCAGCAGGGTTTTCGCCCTCGAAGGTCAAGATGATGAAGTCACCATTAGGTGTTTCCTGCAAAAAGGTGCGTTCATGTACGCCGGCCTCCTCTCGGACCTTATCCATTTCTGGCTTTGATGAGGCTTCATTCATACTATTCATCATCTGTTGCCACTTGTCTTTTTTGCCAGGCAGTATAGGCAGACACATAGAAAGCAAAGCCATGTTCTCTCTCCTTTAATTGGCGATGGGAATATTCCCTTCTGAATTAGCTTATAAATTGTACTCCGACAATGCTAATTTTATAACGAGAGAGCAACTACCCCAACCTCCCCACCAAATCCTGTGCTCTTAAATGTGTATAGCGCATCAGCATCTTGGTGTCTTTGTGGCCTGTAATCGTAGCCACCTCCGCAGGGTTTAATCCTTTCTCAAATAACCTTGATATGGCTTCATGGCGCAGGTCATGGACATGAAAATCCTCACCCCCCTACTGCAAGCGGTAAAGAATGCATATTTCACATCTTTGCAGTCTGCTTGGGATACCATGCCCGCATAATCGAGTGCCCGTTAGGAGGCTAAGTACTCGTCACGAAGTTATAAGGAGGGTGCGAAAATGCTAGTCAGTCAAAGTAAGGCAGTTCCATGGATATTGATAGCACTGAATATCGGATGTCTATTATTGCTCTGGCCGGGTTTAACCATGCCAGTGTTGACCATTGAAGCCGGCGTAACATTTGGAGGGGTGACCCAAACATTGTTTCACCAACAACAGAGCATTCTGGAATCTATTGAGACATTACGCGCAGCCGATAGTTATCTGGCGGCGGGCTTACTTTTGTTGTTTAGTGTCTGTGTTCCTATTGGTAAAGCGATCGCGATAATGATTTCGTTGTTAATGCCAACAAAATGGAAAGGTCTGGTTCGACATTGGGTCAGTTTGATTAGCAAGTGGGCCATGGCGGATGTATTCGTAATGGGCCTCTTTATTGCTTTTTTGGCGAGCGATTCATCCGAATTCTTAAGCACGCAATTAGAAAGTGGATTTTATTTTTTTGCCGCGTATTGTGTTTGTTCAATTTTGGTTTTCCAGATTATTGATCGGGCCTACACGGCTAATTCAGCGTCTGTGGTGAAAGTCTGAATTTCCCCACCGCTGTATGGAACCGATATTTGGTTATTGAAAAGAACTAGAAGTAGCAACGATTACAGGACACAAAGATACCAAGATGCTGATGCGCTATACGCATTTAAGGGCAGAGGATTTGGTGGGGAGA
>SCKS01000124.1 GCA_004124465.1 Fidelibacterota bacterium | reverse complement strand
GAACGGTGAATCAAATTTCATCCTTTCCATGCTAGAGAAGGAAGTTCGTAAGTTCAGCCATCGGTTCCCGGAGGCAGACTACACAAGAATCATCACAGCGGTGGAGAAATGCGCCGATTCACTTGCCCGAAATTTTCAGCTAAATTTGGTGCTTATGGATCTGCTGATGGAAGTCCGTGACGGATTGAAAGGTGCTACCCGGTGAGCAAGTTCTACATTACGACGCCTATATACTATGTGAATGATAGGCCCCATATCGGCCATGCGTATACTACGATTCTGGCCGACGTGCTTTCTCGGTATCATCGTGCCGGAGGCGAAGATGTCTTTTTCCTTACTGGGTTGGATGAACATGGACAAAAAGTGCAGCAGGCTGCGGAAAAAAGGGGTGTGGCCCCTAAACAGCACTGCGATGAAATGGCGCCTCGGTTTCTTGAACTTTGGGAGAAACTCCATATATCCAATGATGATTTCATCCGAACTACGGAAGACCGCCATGCAAAAGTTGTGCAAGACATATTGCAAATGGTTCATGATAATGGCGATGTGTACGAAGATGAGTATGAAGGACTCTATTCCGTCTCGGAAGAACGGTTTATCACCGAGAAAGAATCGGAGACTGGAGAGTTTCGTGACATCAAGAAACTAAAGGAGAAGAACTATTTTTTCAAGATGTCCAACTACCAGCAGGCACTCATTGACCATATCAATGACAACCCCGACTTCATCCAGCCGAAGCACCGGAAAAATGAAGTCCTCGGTTTTCTAAAGCAGCCTCTCGGGGATCTGTGCATTTCCCGGCCTAAATCTCGCCTGAATTGGGGGATTGATCTTCCCTTTGACACCGACTACGTGACCTATGTCTGGTTTGATGCACTGATCAATTATGTGACGGCTACCGGTTTTGGCACGGATGATGAATCCTATAACAAATGGTGGCCCTGTGAATATCATCTTATCGGAAAAGATATTCTGACAACCCACACTGTCTACTGGCCCACCATGCTCATGTCCGCAAAGTTGCCACTGCCCAAGTCCATCTTCGCCCACGGCTGGTGGCTTTCGGGGGAATCCAAAATGAGTAAATCGTTAGGTAATGTGGTAAATCCCCTTGATCTGATCGAAGAATACGGTGTGGACCCTGTCCGCTACTATCTCATGCGGGAGATGGTTCTTGGCCAGGATGCCAGCTTCACCATGGAATCATTTATCAGGCGCTACAATAGTGATCTGGCTAACGACCTGGGCAATTTGGTGGGGAGGGTCAGCACGCTTATTGACAGACACTTTGATCGTGTCATTCCGCCGAAAGGCGTTCTGACTGATGCTGAGGCTGAATTGAGTAAGAAAGCTGACAGTATCTCCGATCTTGTGATGGATAATATTTCGAACATGCGTTTGAGTGAAGCGGTGGAAGAAACGTTGCAGTTTGTCCGGGCTATCAATCGTTATATGGAACAGATGGCGCCGTGGAAGCTGGTTAAGAGTGACACCGGCCGGGCCGGAACAGTCTTATACACCGCTACCGACTGTCTCCGGCAAGCTGTTGCTCTTTTGCAACCCATTATGCCGGCACGGTGTGAGAAAATTTTGCATATGCTTGGCCTGAGCATGGCATCAGCCAAAGAGTGCCTTGAAGCAGGAACACCGCTGGGAAATTTTGAAATTCCTTTCCCAAAAATTGAATTGCCGGATAAGGACCTCGATAAAGTTAAAGATGAAAAGGAGAACGTGATGTCTGACGGAAAGATTTCTATTGACGATTTTGCTAAAGTAGACCTGCGGACCGCTGTTGTTACCGCCGCTGAAAAGGTTGAAGGTGCCGATAAGCTTCTTAAGCTTCAACTGGAGGTGGGCGGAGAAACGCGGCAGATTGTAGCCGGTATTGCGGAACATTATGCGCCGGAGGATCTGGAGGGAAAAACAATTGTTGTTGTGGCCAATCTTGAACCAGCGGTTATAAGAGGAGTGGAATCGAACGGTATGCTTCTGGCGGCAAGCAGTGACGATTCAGTTGTGATTGTTACAGTAGACGATACAAAGGTTGGTTCCGGCATCCGTATTTCATAAAGCTGAATTTGTCTCACATCTGATCACTTGTATATCGATACCCACGCTCATCTTTATTATGACGACCTAAAAAATCAACTCGGTGATGTTGTGAAACGGGCAGAGGCTGCTGGAGTGACACAGATCATCTGCGTTGGCACCGATCTTCCGTCTTCGAAAACGTCCATTTCAATCGCCGAAAAGTACAATGCCGTTTTTGCAACTGTTGGCGTCCACCCTCACGATGCCAAAGATACGCCTGACGATTATCTCCGTCAACTGAGGGATATGGCATCCCATTCCAAAGTTGTGGCGATGGGAGAGATGGGTCTTGATTATTTTAGAGACTTTTCTCCCCGAAACGTTCAGAAAGAAGTTTTCCAGTCTCAACTTGCGCTCGCGCGGGAACTGGATCTGCCGGCGGTGATTCACAACCGTGACGCCGATGAAGATATATTAAAAATTCTGGAAGAGGTCCGTTATGAAAAGTCTGTTCTCCACTGTTTTTCCAGCGATACAGAGATGGCCGGGAGAGCAGTTTCCCTTGGGTGTTTTCTATCTTTCACAGGGAATGTCACTTTTGGTAAGAACCACACCGAGGCCGTTCTCTCAGCCATTCCCATGGATCGAATCATGCTTGAAACGGACTGCCCTTTTATGACACCAGTACCTAATCGTGGGAAATTGAATGAGCCTGCAAACATTCTCCACATCGCTCAGTGGATTGCTAAAGTAAAGAGGATAGATGTTTCAGAAGTGGCTGAATCGACAACGTCAACAGCTCAAATTTTCTTCGATTTGCCTGTGTGAAACATTCAGCAAAAAAACGGTGGGGCCAGCATTTTCTGGCGGACACCAATCTACTCAAAAAACTGGTTGAGCTCATCTCGCCCACCAGTGACGATTCAATCCTTGAAATAGGTCCAGGCGGTGGCGCACTCACTGAATTGCTGGCACCAATAGTTAAAGAGTTGGTGGGTATCGAGATAGATAGGGAAATGTACGGGGATCTCAAGGAGCGGAAAGATCTAACGAATTTTCACTTCCTTAACAGGGGTTTTCTGAAAGTCGATCTCGGAA
>SCKS01000054.1 GCA_004124465.1 Fidelibacterota bacterium | reverse complement strand
GGAAGTGGCAATCCAGAGTAATGAGGCGCCCATTGCAAATAGAAGTCCGAAAGCATCAACCCTGAAACTAATATCTATGCCAGGCAGGATAGTAAACAGTGAATATGAAATTACCTTCTTATCATAAACCACATCCGGTATCATGGACAGTACAATAAACAGTTTTATTATGCCCGCAATTATAGACCAGGATTCTCTAATGTTCGGTTTTTTCCCCACAAAAATGATGAGCAATGCTCCTACAGTCGAAACCAAAACCGCCAGTAAAGGTTTTATAGAGACAATCGTTTCCATCAGTACAGGTTAATTCTTCATCAAATTGATTTCGTCAATATTGACCGTCTGACGATTTCGATAGACAGCAATAATTATCGCCAAGCCCACCGCTACTTCGGCGGCGGCAAGCGTCATGACAAGAAAGACAAAGACCTGTCCATCCACACTGTTGTAATACCTTGAAAAACCTACTAATGCCAAGTTCACAGCGTTGAGCATCAGCTCGATGGACATGAAAATCGTGATAGCATTCCGGCGGAAAAGAACTCCCGCAACACCCGCAGAAAAAATTGCAAGGCTCAGGGCAACAACATGTTCCAGAGGTACAATCATTATATCTTTTGCTTAGCCAGATACACTGTACCAATAAGAGCTACCAACAGTAACAGTGATGCGACCTCGAAGGGTAGTAAGTATTTAGTAAAAAGCGCTTCTCCCAGCACTTTTACCCCACCAGCGGAAAACGTCTCATGTGATTGATGTAAAACACTTGAATCGCTTAGTAAAATGAGTGAAACGCCAAGAAAAAATACAATAACCAGGAACAGCGATAACCCCCGCTGTAAGTACCTGAAATGTTCTTGTGCCTTCTCCTGACCAAGATTCAAGAGCATGATCACAAACAGGAAAAGAACCATAATAGCACCGGCATAGATGAAGATTTCCAGTACGGCGAGAAAATAAGCCTCCAAGAGAAGATATATCAGTGCGAGAGAAAAAAAGCACGCAACCAACAAGATGGCACTGTAAACAGCGTTCCTGCTGAGGACTACTGAGATTGCAGTACCTACTGCAATGGCAGCGGCAAAATAAAACAATAACGGAAGCATGACTTTAGTCTGGAGTTAAAACTTGTCCGATGTCAACGCCTCGGAATCTTGGCCCGCATTAGGACGAGAATAATAGTTCGTATCTTTCGTCAATTCGTAGACCCCTAACAACCCTTCTTTATCAATCAAAAGGTCATCTCGCGTGTAATTGGAAAAGTCGTATATCTCTGTCAACTCAATGGCTTCTTCCGGACACGCCATCTCACAGAAACCGCAGAAAATACAACGGAGAAGATCGATGTCAAACCTGACCGGAAAACGTTCCTTTCCATCCTCCCAAGGAGATGGGCCGGGAATAATATGAATACAGTCAGCAGGACAGGCAGCAGAGCACATTTCGCACGCAACACACCGGATTTTCCCATCAGGATATTTGTTCAAGCGATGGAGGCCGCGATACCCATCTGGTGGCACATATTTTTCATCAGGATACTGAATGGTGATCTTCTTCCTGAAGAAGTGCTTAAGTGTAACCGCAAGACCTTTCGCTAACGCGGGGAGATAAAGCCTATCCCAAAAAGTAGGTTCATAAGATTTAACAATAGTTGCCATTATCTCAATGAGGTAAGTGTAAGATACCCACCTGTGACGAATATATTTATAAGTGCCAAAGGAAGCATGACCTTCCACCCCAGTTTCATCAGTTGATCATATCGGAATCGCGGAAAAGTCCATCGCACCCAGATAAAGAGAAATAGAAAAAAGGCCGTTTTCAAAATAAACGATAAAACAGACAGTATGGCTCCCAATGCTCCCATAGAAGTTTCATTTAAGAGTGGCACATCCCAACCACCAAAAAAGAGAGTAACCGTTAGAGCAGCGGCGGTTACCATATTGGCATATTCAGCCGTAAAGAACATAGCAAATTTCATACTGCTGTACTCGGTGTGATACCCACCAACCAGTTCCTGCTCTGCTTCTGTGAGGTCAAATGGTAGACGGTTGGTTTCCGCATAAACAGCCACTAAAAAAATGAGGAAAGCCACGGGCTGCTTGAATACGTTCCACGATAAAAGGTATCCTTGCTGATCCTCAACAATAACATTCAGTTTTAGTGATCCCGCCAGAAGGATAACGCTCACCACTGAAAGTCCCATCGCCAATTCATAACTGATCAGCTGAGCTGAGGATCGGAGTCCACCAATAAGTGAATATTTACTATTAGAAGCCCACCCGGCCAGAACTAGCCCATAAACACCAATGCTGGTAAGGGCAAGGATGTAGAGAATCCCCACATTCAGATCAGCTACTTGGAGAGGAACTTCCCTTCCAAAGAGAGTAATTGTGCTACCGAAAGGAATGACAGCAAAGGTCATGAGTGCTGGGATAAGCAGCATTGCTGGAGCCAACAGGTAGATAGGCTTATTCACTTCTGCAGGTATTATGTCTTCTTTCATGAGAAATTTGATTCCATCCGCAATGGGTTGAAGAAGCCCCTGTGGGCCAACCCTGTTCGGACCCAATCGACCCTGCATGAAGGCTGAGACTCTCCTCTCGGCGTAGACCATCATCAACACGGTTAACATCGTTGCTGAAAAAACAACTAAAACCTTCACGCAAATGATTACAAAGCCAAGAAAGTCCATTATTCCTCAGCCTTTCCATTAAGAGGTAAACCCTGATCTCCCAACCGAAAAAAGGTGATGTCGGAATAAGCGGCGAAGTCTTTTCCCATCTCATTCATTACTGAGCTTACATCGGTGAGTCCCTCAACTCCAGCATGCTTGGATTGAATTAACATGGGTATTTCCCAATCAGGACGAGATTCACCTTTTGTTGTAACTGATGGCCTCAACCACTGCACACGCCCCATATCATTAGTGATTGTTCCTTCTCGCTCAAACGGTGCCTGTCCTGGCAATACAATATCAGCACATTTTGACACATCCGTCATGGCATAACTTTGAACGACTACAAAATCGATCTTTTCTAGCATCCCCTTCCATAATTCGTTGAGTTCTCTATCAATACCATCATCCAACAGATATAAAAAACGGATATCCTTTCTTTCAACAGCAGAGGCAAAATCATCCACAATTGAAGGACATACATCATTCATGCCGTGTCGATTAGGAGATCGATCACCACTAATGCGAAAACCCGATGGATAATTGATCTCCTCACTTGTTATCGGTGGTAAAGTTCCGACATTACCATTGACCAAACGGCCAAGCATGAAATTTGCTTCATTGGTATGGAAAGGAGATGCAATCCCAGCAATTCCTTTTCCAGCACCATTCAGTTCATCAACGGTTTTTTCGATAGCCTCATCCCAAGTGGTTTCAATAAAACCACCTTCGGACATTATCATTGGCACAGTTAATCTTTCAATCTCTTCAAATCGGTGGAAGCCGTAACGGCCTTTATCACACATGAAGAATTTGTTTACGCTGTGATTCTCACGTGGCGTAAGCCGGAGGATTTGGTCTTTTTGATGGAATACATCAACATTGCAACCCACACTACAGTCCTGACAGATAGAAGGTTGCTTATCAAGATTCCAAATGCGATTCTTATGGATATAATCAGTACTCAAAAGAGCACCAACGGGACAGATATCAGCCACATTACCGGCTAATAAATTGTCCAAGGGTTTTTCTTCAAGAACCGATATCTTGGAGTTGTACCCCCTCGCCTCCACGAACAATTCACTACTTCCAGAAATCTCCCGCGTGAAGCGGACACATCGACTGCAGAGAATACAACGGTTATGATTGATAACAATTTGAGAACCGAGGTATTCATTGGGACGAACCCGCTTGTCTTCTTCAAAACGACTGTGAGCATTACCATATTTGAAAGCGTAGTCTTGGAGATCGCACTCACCAGCTTGATCGCAAACAGGGCAGTCAAGTGGGTGGTTCAACAACAAAAATTCAAGCATATTCTTCTGTTCCTGTTGAACTAACTCATCCTGCGTGCTGACCACCATATCGTACTTCCCGTCAATTTTCTTATCGGAGGGTACATCGCCAACGAAAGTGTTACATGATACTTGAAGCTTTGGCATTCCCTCCACTTTGACAAGGCACATGCGACAGCTACCCACAATTTCAAGCGCCGGATGGTAGCAGTAGTGGGGGATTTCAATATCGTTCGCCAAAGCTGCCTGCAATACAGAAGTTCCTTTTTCCACCGTAAAATCAGTATCATCTATTTTTACAATCGGCATCAGGCTACAACCTCAAGATTTGGCATATAGCTAAGGAACTCATCCTTAAACTTTTCCACAAAACTTCGGACGGGCCAAGCTACGGCCTCACCGAAAGGACAGATGGTCTTTCCGAAACTGCCTTGTGAGAAATCGATAAGACCGCCGATATTATCTGTGATTTCATAGATCATTTCGATGTCTCTTTCCGTACCGCCTCCGTTGATCATTCTTATCAACATTTTCACCAACCAGGTTGTCCCTTCCCTACAAGGCGTACACTGCCCACAAGATTCATGCTCATAAAACCGAGCAATATTGAGGCATGCCTGAACCATATCCACTTTTTCATCCATTACAATGATTCCAGCCGAGCCTAGCATACTCTTAATATTTATGAGTGAATCGAAATCCATATTGACATTCATCGCCTCTTCAGCTGTGAGGATTGCTGATGATGAGCCACCTGGAAAGACGGCCTTGAGCTCATTCCCATTCCTAATTCCTCCAGCACGATCGTAGATCAAGTCCTTCAATGGTACACCCATAGGCTCCTCGAAAACATCAGGAGAATTGACACATCCAGAGACGCAATACAGTTTTGGTCCAGGGCCTTGTTCAGGCCCGATAGAACGGAACCATTCCGGTCCCTGGTTAAAAATATGAGGTAGGTTACATAGCGTCTCTACATTATTCACCACTGTGGGACATTTCAGGTAACCCTCCACCGCTGGAAATGGCGGTTTAATTCGGGGCCAGCCCCGTTTGCCTTCCAGTGATTCGATCAATCCGGTTTCTTCACCACAAATATAGGCACCTGCTCCTCTGTGAATTACCACATCCAGATCATAATCTGAGCCTAATATCCCTTTACCCAATAAATTAGCATCATAGGCCTCCGCCAATACAGCTTCTAGTAAACAGGTTTCTTTGTAAAACTCACCGCGAATATAAATAAAGGCGAGATTACAGCCGATTGCGTAGGAAGCAATAATCATTCCTTCCATCATCTGGTGGGGTGTTTTATTGATCAAAAGTCTGTCTTTGAAAGTCCCTGGTTCACTCTCATCAGCATTATTGATGAGATACGTCGGCTTGTCGCTATCATTTGGAATAAAGCTCCATTTCACACCAGCTGGAAATCCAGCTCCACCGCGACCACGCAAATTGGAAGCTTTCACAGTATCAATAACTTCATCTGGTTTCATGGAAAGTACTTTTTCTAACGCTTTATATCCACCGACGCTCCTATAAAAGGCAAGGGTATGGCAGTCCTCTTCATGAATATGCTTCGTTAAGACAGGTTCAAAAGAACTCATTTCAGAGACTCCAGTAATTTTTCAAACTCCTCAAGGGTCAAACTTTCATGATAGTCATTGTTTACTTGAACGACAGGCGCAGTACCGCATGAACCAAGACACTCAACCTTCATCAGTGTAAAGCGATTGTCATCCGTTGTTTCGCCTGGCTTGATCCCACATTTAGCCGTGACGTGATCCACTAAACCGTCCGCTCCGTTCAGACTGCAGGAGAGCGTCTGGCAAACCTGAATAATATGTCGGCCGTGCGGTTTGGTATAAAGCATGGTGTAGAAAGAAACACAATCCATAACCAAGGCTTGATGACAATCCACAATTTCAGAGATGGTGTCAATAACCGCAGATGAGATGTACCCCTCCTCCGACTGCGCAAGATGCAATAGCGGTAGAAGAGCGGATTGCTTATCAGGATATTGAGAGAGGATGTTTTGCACCTTATCTGGGTCAGCAAAAGAAAAGGATTGTTTCGGTGCACCATTATTGCTCATCGATCTAACTCTCCGGCAATGATATTGAAACTCCCAAGGATAGCAGGGACATCAGAAAGCATGTGCCCCTCCGCCAATTTGGAGAAGATGGAGTAGTTGATGAACGAAGGAGGTCGAGTCCGAACTCGGTATGGCGTACGGGTACCATCACTAACGATATAAAAGCCCAGTTCACCATTTGGAGATTCGGTTGGAACATAAGCTTCCCCTACAGGAGGAGTCATTCCTCTGTTAGGCATGGTGACTTCAAAATGATAGATTAACCCCTCTATAGAATTATAAACCTCATCCTTAGGCGGCAGGCTGAAGCCAAGATCAGGATCTACATTCACTTCACCGGGTGGCATCTTTTCCAAGACTTCGCGGCAAATCTTTACACTCTGGCGGATCTCCTCCATCCGCACCAGATACCTATCGAAAACATCTCCATTCAAAGCAATGACTACATCAAAATCGAAATCCTCATAGGATGAGTAGGGCTCTTTCTCTCGCAAGTCCCAATCAATACCAGCCGCCCGCGCCAAAGGGCCGGAAATTCCGTAGGAATAGGCGTCATCTTTCGAAATAATGCCTATCCCTTTCGTTCGATCCAGCCATATCTTATTCTTATTCAGGAGGGTTTCGATATCGTTAGTGACTTCGTCTACCTCTTTAAGCACTTGCAATACTGCTTTGTCGTATCCATCCGGTATATCCCGTATTAGACCACCGACCAAGGTATAACTGGTGGTCAAGCGCGTTCCAGTGGCTGCTTCAAAAAGATCATAAATATCTTCCCTGACGCGAAAACCGTAGAGAAAGGCAGTCATTGCACCCAAGTCCACAGCCAGCATACCCACATTCAAAAGATGATCAGCGATTCGGCTTAATTCACACATCAAAACACGGATATATTCCGTACGTTTTGAAACTTCCAGCCCGATAAGTTTTTCCGCCACTAGAGAAAAAGCTACATTATTACAAAGTGGAGAAAGGTAATTCATACGGTCTGTAATTGTGATGTATTGGTTATAATCAAGATCTTCACCCAGTTTCTCAAAGCCGGAATGGAGATACCCTATTTCCGGCGTCGCTTTTGTGATTGTTTCTCCTTCAAGCTCAAGAATTATCCTTAGTGTTCCATGAGTCGCAGGGTGGTGGGGTCCAAAATTGAGAACCATCCGATCGGTCTCGGGAGTTTCAATCGTTACGCGATTCATTCAGTCTTGTTTTCCTTTTTTATCCCGCGCATAACCTGAGGAAAATCAATCCTCTCAGTCCGCCCCTTTCTGGGATAATCTTTTCGTAATGGATGTCCATCAAAGGCTTCTGGGTTCATGATCCGCGTGAGGTCTGGATGGTTCTCAAAGGAGATGCCGAACAGATCATACACTTCCCGTTCCTGCCAATCGGCAGTTTTCCAAAGACTTTCAACAGATGGCAAGATTGGATTTTTTTCATTTATATAAGCCTTCACAGTAACCCTCATCAAAAACTTGTGTGAGAGCAAATGATAGACTACAGCAAAACGCTCGAAGCCACCTAGATTCATATTGTCCACCGCTGTAAGGTCGGCCAAAAAGTCAAACCCCTCATCCTTGAATAATTGGAGAATTGAAAAGACACCATCGCCCTTAACGTGAACGATCTGCTCACCAGAACATTCAGTTACATCCAGCACCGCTTCTGAAAAAGACTCTTTTACACTGGCAATTGTCTCTTTGAGCGACATTTATTTTGAATTGGAGAGTTCGTAGTCGGATAGTTTATCAGTGTCCACCAATTCCTGGATTTTCAACAGACTTTCAACCACACCTTCAGGACGAGGAGGGCAACCTGGAACGTAGACATCAACAGGAATGAACTGATCAACTCCCTGGATGACACTGTATGTGTCGAACACACCTCCCGTCGATGCACAAGCTCCCATGGAGACCACCCATTTAGGTTCTGGCATTTGTTCGTAAATACGGATGAGAACGGGCATCATTTTTAAGGAGATTCTTCCAGCAACGATGAGTAGATCTGATTGCCGAGGTGAGAATCGTATAGCTTCAGCACCAAAACGGGCAATATCTGTACGAGCGGCCAACACAGCCATGAACTCGATACCGCAGCAGGCCGTACCAAAAGGCATGGGCCAAAGCGAGTTCTTCCTGCCCCAGTTCACAGCACTTTCAATTGTTGTAGTTAATATATTCGATTTGATGTCGTCTTGACTCGAAGACATGATATTATTTTCTCCTAGTTAGAAATAGGTGGCAAATCTCACACATCTAAATCCCCTATTAAGACTATTCCCATTCCAAGGCCCCTTTTCGCCAAACATAGATAAAACCAAATGCAAGGATGGCTAAAAAAACAACCATTTCATAGAAAATAAAAGGGCCTTCTAAAAGAAAATCTTTAAACACCACGGCCCATGGATAGAGAAAAACAATTTCAATATCAAAGATAATAAATAAAAGCGCGATCAAGAAAAATCGGATGGAAAATCGAACCCTTGTCTCTCCGACCTGGTCTACTCCCGACTCATAAGGCATCAGCTTTACGGAATTCGGCACTCGTGGGCCTATGAGATGCGTCAGGATGAGACTTCCGAAAGCAAACCCCGAAGCCACAACGAAGACAATTAGGATTGGAATATAATGCTCAATCATAATCAGTTTGGAATTTACCAATTCCCTTCTGAAATAACTGAATAATCTTGGTCTGTTAGAGCTAGTACTTGATCAGAAGCCGGCCACAAAGAACTTCAGTGAGCTGCTCACCCAATCAGCCAGGAAGGACCACCGAATCCCGAAGAAGATTGAAGGAATACCCATGGCCAAAAGAATAGCCATTGACATTCCACCGGGAACATAAAGATCTTTCTCTCGCTCACCCTGAAAATACATCACTTTCACAACTCTCATATAATAGTATAGTGAAATAACACTGTTCAGAACGCCAATAATGGCAAGCCAGTAGAATTGAGAACCACCGTTAATAAGAGCGGCAAACAGATACATTTTGCCAATGAAACCAGCCGTAGGTGGAATCCCAGTGAGAGAAAACATAAAGACCGCCATGAAAAAACCGAGATAGGGAGATTTCCAACCAATACCGCTGTATTCTTCAATGGCCTCAGTTCCGTATTTGTTGGAAACAACGATAGCCAAAAAGAACGCACCAAGCTGCATAAAAAGATAAACTATGATGTAGAATATTATAGCGTAAACACCGTCTTGCGAAAGCACTGGTACACCCATGAGAATATAACCAGCGTGGGCAATGCTGGAATAAGCAAGAAGACGCTTAATATTTTGCTGCTGGATAGCCACAAGATTACCCACAGTCATGGTGACCGCTGCCAGCACCATTATCACATCCTGCCAAGGAACACCTTCCATAGCTTGCCAGACAGGTGAATTGAGAGGCTGACCGGTACCAAAAAGTGTATTGAAAAAACGAATCAAAAGTGCAAATCCCGCCGCTTTTGGAGCAACAGACAAATAGGCTGTTACAGGTGTTGGAGCTCCTTCGTACACATCTGGTGTCCAAAAATGAAATGGCACCATGGCAACTTTGTAGCCAAACCCCGCCATGATTAGAATTGTGGCTACAGTGAGAGTCAAATTTGATCCCGGGCCTAAACTTGAGATCGCTCCGTTGAGCTCGAACAATTTCGTCGTTCCGGTGAGCCCGTACAATAGGCTGAGACCGTAGAGCATCAACCCTGACGAAAATGCCCCGTAAATAACGTACTTCAACGCTGCTTCGTTTGACCGGACCTGCGCTCTCAGGTAACCGGCGAGGATAAATGAAACAATGGAAACAACCTCAATAGATAGATAGACCATGATGAGGTCTACACTTGATGCCATGAGTGACATTCCCAATACCATGACCGCCATGAGGGTATAATATTCTCCTGTTCTAACACTTTTTAATTCGTCACTATTGATTGACATGAGTATCACAAAGAACGTAGCTAAGAGAAAAACAAATTTGAAAATCCTTGAAAACGGATCTACTACAATTGTGTTTAGGAAGATGGGAGTAGTCTCGTCTGGTGGTGACAGCCATAATGCAAGAGAGGCTATAGCCAGACCTGCAATAACCAGGTAGCCTACTTTGTACGAGTTTCTGTCCGAATAGACTAGATCGGCGATGAGGGCCACCACTACGGTGGCGGTCAGCACCAATTCAGGGAAAAAATAGGATATACTCTGAATATTTCCCATTGATCAAGGCATTATCATGAGAGGACTCACCTGGACAAGTTCAATAATGTTTGCCATAGTGGTTTTCATAACATCAATAATGGGTGATGGATAAACTCCTAGCAAGACTACCAGTACCGCTAACGGCACAAGAGTGAACAGCTCCCTCCCATTAATCTCTGGAAGGTCAACATATTTCTCATTTAGCTTGCCGAGAAAGATTCTCTGGTAAGACCAGAGGAAATATGCGGCATTCAGCAAAATCCCCAGGGTAGAGATCATGACGATAGTCCTGTAAACGGGAAAGGCACCCAGAAAGATTATGGCTTCGCTGATGAACCCTGAGAGACCGGGCAGACCGAGGCCCGCAAAGAAAGCCAGGGCAACAACACCTGCGTAAATAGGTGTTTTCGAAGCCAAACCACCGAAACCATCTATATTCCGGTGATGAGCACGATCGTAAATGACACCCACCAGAATAAATAGCATGGCAGTGATGGT
>SCKS01000123.1 GCA_004124465.1 Fidelibacterota bacterium | reverse complement strand
CCTCCCAGGCCGGGGCCAGGAGTGAACTTCATAAAACCAAACGGTTTTGTGGCAGCCGCATCAATGACCTCCCACACATCCACACCCAGTTTCTCGCACATGATAGCAACTTCATTTACCAGACCTATGTTTACTGAACGAAAGGTGTTCTCAAGAAGTTTCACCATTTCGGCAGATTCCGGAGAGGAAACGGATACAACATTATCAGTGATCTGTTCATAAAGGAGCGTTCCCAGATTGCCACAGGTTTCCGTGACGCCGCCTATCACTTTCGGTGTGTTCTTAATTTTATATTCTTCATTACCGGGGTCGATCCGCTCCGGAGAAAAACAGAGGAAAAAATCTTTCCCCACTTCGGATCCTTCAACCGTAAGGGCAGGGAGAATAAGCTCCCGGGTGGTACCGGGGTAAGTGGTGCTTTCCAAAATTACCAAAAGTCCAGAGTGAATATATTTCACCAATTCATCAAGTGCTGACTGAATGAAAGAAACATCAGGATCTTTTAGCTTACTGAGCGGCGTCGGTACGCAGATGGAAACGACATTCAGATCAGACACAACTGAATAATCGGAGGTTGCGACAAATTTCCCCGATTCCACAAATGAACTGAGTTCACTACTATCCACATCGCTGATGTAATTATCACCGCGGTTCAACTGGTCTACCCTTTCTTGGGCGATATCGATACCGGTTACGGAAAAACCGGCTTTAGCAAACTCTACCGCCAGCGGCAGACCCACATAGCCAAGGCCCACCACACCTATCTTGGCGTCTTTACTCTCAATTCTACTTTGAAGATTGTTGCTCATTGAATCATTTTTTCCATGGCTCCGCCCCGTCAGTTACAGTCACCGACCGAGGCTACTTTCTTATAAAAAAAATGCCCGCTACAGCTGTAGCAAGGCAAAAATCAAATTGAATCCCTTGTTTTGACTACGCTTCCCCCGCGATTCCGCAGACGAAATTAAAAAATAATCTTTAATAGACCACTGAATATTCATTAGATAGGTTTGTTCTGTTATTGTCCGTTTGTAATGCCATTCGGTTGAGTTTCATGAATCCCCTCACCGTTACTGGCCCTTTGTATCATGATTTTCACATCCGGCGATGTGTTATTGGGCACGATCCGTACCTTGTTATTTTCACCCGGAAAAACCCTAAACAGTTCATCAGCGAAAGGCTGACCAATGGAGGCGATCGCCTTGAAATCGAGAGCCGCTTCATGGAACTGCTCCAGCCCCCTCAAAAGCCGCCTGGCCTGGGACCTTGACATGAGACTTTCCGAATCGATGGACGCAAGCCGCACCGGCACCTCTGTACGATCAAACAGGAGTAATCCATTACCGTTGGTGGAAAAATCGTTCATCACCCCTCGGAGAGTCTGTATCGCTCTTCTTGAAATACGAAACGATACAGTAGTCCCCCTAATTCGCTCATTTGAATCTTCCAATATCCACTCGCCGCCAGATAGTGTGTGCCTCAACAAGAGGCCATTAGACCTGATGGTTGCTCTGTCAAACAACCGCATTGCAAAAAAGATCCCTTCTCCTGTATGATGTTTAAGATCGGTGGAAACCTTCCCTTTGGATAACTCAAGTGCGGCACATCTGGGGTCATCCAGGCCATAATGGGAGGCAACTCTTGAAAAAATCCCTTTCCTCCCGTCATCGCGAATTCTCATACTGATTGACTGATCATTGATGAGAAGACGAATCTTGCACTCTTTTCCACCGGAGTGGGCAATAACGTTATTCATAATTTGAGAGAAACCGTACTCACAGATTTCTCTCACATTTTCCGAGAAATTTTTCAGGTGAGGATAAATATGGTTTCGGCCAACAACATCCTCACTCAGATCCGGTGTGATTTGGAATTCCAACAGTTCATTGACCAGTGGTTTCAGGACGTAATAACGGTCCCGGGTTTTGCCGTGAGCCTCCACCCTGCCGTCAAGAATGAGCACTTTCATGTGGCGAAGAACGGCCTGCCGGGAAAGACCGAATTTCCGAACGGCAGCCCTGACAATATCCTTCTGGTGCTGAGTAAGGTTATTGAGAATGTATCTTCTGACGGGAGATTGTTGCATAAAATATCGGTTTGTTAACCTATTCGGAGGTCAATTTTAGACAATTGTAAACATTTATTGTTATTATTGTCAACATTTATTGTTTTTTTTGTCAATATTACCGTTTGGTGGGCGATGAAGGAATATTACGTTAATCAGAGAAAGAAGGCTGTGAGTCCCGTCACAGCCTTGTAGAATTAAAACCTAGAAGTCAATAATAGCAAAAACAGGATGAGGCTTGAGCTTATCTGAACCCTTGAGTTCAGCAAGGTTGATGAGGAAGGCAAACCCGGTGATATCTCCCTGGCACTTTGTCACCAGTTCTCCTACCGCTTGGGCCGTCCCACCTGTAGCAATCAAATCATCTATGATGAGAACTCTATCACCTTCTTTGATAGCGTCTTTATGAATCTCAACAGAGTCCGTTCCATACTCAAGTTCGTATTCTGCCGACACTGTTTCAGCCGGGAGTTTGCCCGGTTTTCTCGCAATAGCGAAAGGACAACCCAGTCTCAGAGCCAAAGGAGCACCAAAAATGAATCCTCTGCTTTCAATTCCAACAATCAGATCAATCTCACTATTCCCAAACTCTTCACAAAAAATGTCAATAGATTCACTGAAAGCATCATGATCCAGCAATAGTGTTGTAATGTCCTTGAACTGAATACCGGGTTTGGGAAAGTCGGGAATGTTTCTAATTGCGTTTTTTATTTTATCTCTATTCATTGATGCTCCTGTAAAATGACCGACATTCACAATCTTCGTTCGACAAAGCAGGTATGGTGTTTTTTATCAGCTTCTTTACCGTTTCGGCATTCTTTGCCATGACAGCAAATACCAGTTCAATGCTCACCTCCTCCTCACTTTCATGCCAGCAGTCATAATCTGTGCTCATGGCGATATTCTGGTAACAGATCCCCAGCTCACGGGCCAAGACAACTTCAGGAACAGTGGACATATTTATTATGTCGCAACCCCAGGATCTGAATATCATACTCTCAGCTTTGGAGCTGAATCTGGGCCCTTCGATGGTCACCACCGTTCCTTGTGGGTGGAATGACAAACCGAGCTTTCCAGCCTGATCCTGTAGGACAGCTGATGTTATTGCACAAAATGGTGTTCCCATTGGGACGTGCTGAACAA
>SCKS01000053.1 GCA_004124465.1 Fidelibacterota bacterium | reverse complement strand
CTAACGGCTGATTTGTCCGACATCGTCTGGGGTGTTTGGACAATTATTCTCCTCTGCGGAGTTGGTTTACTCCTTACTTGGAAAACTAAATTCGTCCAGGCCACAAATTTTAAAAAAGCTCTCAAGTTAATCTCCGGTGGTGCTCTGAAACGGGACAGTTCAGAGGAAGGAACTGGCGACATTTCGCCGTTTCAGGCTCTTACAACTGCGCTCTCCGCCACTATTGGTAACGGTAATGTGGCTGGCGTAGCCACTGCCATTGCTATAGGTGGCCCTGGCGCTGCATTTTGGATGTGGACGGTATCTCTGTTTGGTATGGCAACCAAATATGCTGAAGCAGTCCTTGGAGTGAGGTATCGTCAAAGATCTGGTGATGGAACCATGCTGGGCGGTCCCATGGTCTATCTCAATGAAGGCCTGGGTATGAAGCATCTGAGTCTCTTCTTTGCTATCTCGGCTCTTTTCGGCGGCATAGGGGCAGGCAATATGACTCAGTCCAATTCTGTTGCCCTTGTTCTGTTCAGCGATTTCGGTGTTCCCAAATGGTTCAGTGGCCTCGCACTTGCGGTGGCACTTTGGCTTGTCATAATAGGGGGCATTCGAAGAATAGGACGATTTGCTGAAATGCTGGTCCCTTCTATGGCGCTTGTCTATGTGCTCAGTTGTCTTGTTATACTTGTAGCCAACGTAGCAGAACTGCCCGCTGCATTTTCGCTCATCATAAAAAGTGCATTTAGTGGTACTGCTGCTACCGGGGGGTTTGCCGGTGCCACGGTAGCCAGAGCCATGGCCTACGGCTTTCGTAGAGGGACAGTTTCTAGCGAAGCCGGTGTTGGAACAGCTGCCATTGCCCACGGCGCCGCTCGGACTTCCGACCCCCATCGCCAGGGTATTATTGGAATGATGGGTGTATTTATCGATACCATGGTGGTATCTACTATGACAGCACTGGTACTTGTATCCACAGGGGCGTGGTCCTCTGGCCTTATTAGTACTGAAATGACAGCCGTGGCATTCAAGAGTGTATTGCCGTTCGGCGGTATCATAATCGTGGTGGTCTCAGCTCTATTTGGCTTTACAACAATGGTCGGCTGGGCCTATTACTGTGAACAGTGCCTCCGTTTTGCCGGTGGCATAAAACTGTCCATCCCTTTTCGTTGGATCTATTGCATTCTTGCGGGGTTGGGTGCCATATTCCAAGTGAAACCACTCTGGGATTGGGCGGATATATTTATGGGTTTCATGGTATTTGCAAATCTGGTAGCTCTTGTGGGTCTGAGTGGAGAAGTAAGAAAGATCAGTGAAACATGAGCACGGTTAACCCTATTGTCATCTCCACTTGGTATCATGGCGAAAGAGCTAACGAAGCGGCCTCTAATGTTCTTCAAAAAGGTGGTTCTGCACTTGATGCGGTAGTTGCCGGGGCAGCAATGTCAGAAGAAGATCCGAATGTCATGGATGTAGGCTACGGTGGGCTGCCGGGTGAGAACGGTATTGTTACACTGGATGCCGCTGTCATGGGACCGGGCGGACGTAGCGGTTCGGTGGCGGGGATGGAAAGGATCGTCAATGCGGCAGCAGTGGCGAAAAAAGTGATGGAAGAGACGGAGCATGCCATGATTGTTGGCGAAGGTGCGAAAAGATTTGCTCTCAAAAAGGGGTTTCAAGAAAAAAATCTTCTCACAGAAGAAGCGCGTCGGAGATGGTTGGAATGGGAAAAAGATCCTGAAAAATCATCGGCCTGGCTCAGTGAACAATCCCATAACGAAACGCTGGGAATCTTGGCTATGGATCAGAAGGGAGATTTGGCCGGTGCATGCACTACCAGCGGTGCCGCGTGGAAAATTCATGGCCGTGTGGGAGATTCACCCCTTATTGGAGCCGGACTCTATGTAGACAATGAAGTAGGTGCTGCCGCAGCTACAGGAGCGGGGAAGGAAGTTATCGCAATCTGTGGCAGTTTCTTGATTGTAGAAAATATGCGTAGAGGAATGTCTGCGCAGTTAGCTTGTGAAAATGCTCTTCAGAGGATGATCGATCGGCATGGTGGAGATGTAGAATTTCAGGTCGGTTTTGTGGCGCTCAGGAAGGGTGGTGAAACAGGTGCTGCTTCAATCATGAACCCATTTGAATTTGCTCTCTTCTATGATGGTAAGAATCGGCTGACTAAGGCAAAAGCGATGCTGGACAAACAGACTTCATTTTATAACATCTATCGCTAGAGTTGATTCAATGAGCCTGAGACCCTCCACAGCTGAAATGGAATCTTCACTTAACGTCATTCGGGAATTTTTGTCTGAAACACCCTTGAATTTGGAAATTGATCTCAGCGCACTCACTGAAACCACCACTTATGTGAAACATGAGTACAAATCTCCCGTTAACTCATTCAAGGCCAGGGGTGCATTAACACTTGTACATCGTCTTTCGCAGTCAGGTAACGTTACAAAAGTGATTACTGCTTCAACAGGTAATCACGGCTCCGCCATGGCGTATGCCTGCCAGAAATTTGATATGCCCATTACTGTTGTGGTGCCGGAAGGGGCGGATGAAAGTAAAGTTACCCTGATCCGCAAGTTTGATGCTGATTTTCAAGTCCTGGGGAGAGATTTGGACGAGGCGAAAGATATGATCTTGGAGTGGGATATGCCCAGTGATCATCTCTTTATAGAGGATGGCGCCGTACCGGATATTGTGATTGGCACGGCTACAATAGGTTATGAAATCATGGAACAGCGGAAAGAAGGCTTTGACGTGATTATAGTCCCCGTTGGAAACGGTTCTCTAATTGGCGGTATGGGAAGTGCCGTGAAGGATAAGAATCCTTCAACGCAGGTCGTAGGTGTACAATCGGAGGCGGCACCTTGTATGACATATTCATTTCGCGAAAAACGGCCCGTAAATACAGACAGTTGCAATACCTTTGCTGGCGGCATCGCAGTTCGTGTCGCTATTCCTGAGGCGGTAAACCTCATGCTGGAAGTGGTTGATGATGTGATACTTGTGTCTGAAAATGAACTGAAAAAAGCTATGGCACTTTTCTTGAAAGCTGTTGGAGTGCTTTTGGAGGGTGCCGGAGCGGCGGCCTTGGCGGCAGCATTGAAATTGAAGGATGAACTCAGGGGGAAATCTGTCTGTCTTGTGGCCACAGGCTGTAATGTGGACAAGACCCTTCAACAGGAAATTCTGAGGGATTATGTGCAATAAGATTGGAGGTAGTTATGGCTGATCTTGTAATAAAAAGCGGGAAGGTAATTGACGGAACGGGTAAACCGGAAGTGAGAGCTGATGTTGTTATCAGTGGCAGCTCTGTTGTATCAGTAGGCGATGGGACGGAAGTAGAAGGAAACCTTGAATGGGACGCCGGTGGCAAGGTTGTCTGTCCCGGTTTTATTGACATCCACAGTCACGCCGATTTTTCTCTTATGGCTGATCGTCGGAATGAAGGTGCCATACGTCAGGGGATCACCACATTGGTGACTGGTAATTGCGGCCACGGTCCAGCCCCTGCTCGTGATGTGGATCTCGCAAAACGTAATACAGCTGGTTTCAGTGAAAGTTGGAATGTGCATTTTTCATGGGGTTCATTTAGCGAATATATGGATGCTCTTGTGTCGCCGGGTCTTTCCGCCAATGTAGCACCCCTTGTTCCTCACGGCACAGTAAGATTGTTCGTCATGGGTCAATCCACGGTAAAACCATCCAAAGCTGAATTGGAACAGATGAAATCTCTTGTTGAAGAGGCCATGACTGCCGGTGCCGTGGGGTTCTCTTCAGGTCTTGAATATTCCCCGGGGATGTACGCGGACGAGGATGAACTGGTGGCCTTGGCAGCAGTTTCGGCAAAACATGGGGGTATCTACGCTAGTCATATCCGAAACAGGGGGGAACAGTTTAAAGAGGCGGTAGAGGAAGCCCTCAGTATCTGCCGAAGGGCTGGACTTCCCGGGCAACTATCTCACCTTGCGCCAAGGCCCTATGCGCCGGACGGAACTTTTGACCATGTCCTTGAAATGGTTAACCGTGCCCGCGAAGAAGAAAACTTGACCGTTGGTATTGATACTTTCCCTGACGAATGGGGTCCCGGCATGGTTGTGGCACTGCTGCCTCCATGGGTCTATGAAGGGGAGCGACAGGAGGTCCTTCAGCGTTTGGGATCGCCTGAAACAGTTGAAAAATGTCGCGATCATTTTTCTGACCCTACAAATTATCTGCTTCGGCTCGGAGGATTGGAAAAATTCTATCTCTCCTCATCAATAGCTCATCCCGAACTTGTCGGGAAGAACTTTGTAGAGATTGGCCATATGTTTAATTGTGATCCTGTTGAGTGCATTTTCAGGTTGGTCCTGGCTGATGGTGTCGACTTCTATAATGTTATGCTAAGACATATCTTTGCCACCAGGCTTGAACTTGAAAAACTTCTTATGGATCCTTACTGTAGTATTGAAAGTGATGGCGTTGTGACTGCAACTGATGGTCCACTTTCCAACTTTACCATGAACCGGTCCAGTTTTGGTTACACTATTCGGTTTATCGAGGAATATGTTATCCACAGGAATATTTTTTCACTAGAGGAAGCCATTCGTAAAATGACCTCCCTTCCGGCCGACTCAGCTGGTTTGTCAAACCGTGGTCGCATTGAAGCCGGCAAGGCTGCTGATCTTGTTGTATTGGATTTAGATAAGCTGGCAGACAACAGTACTGATGAGGTTCCTCAAGCTTACCCTTCTGGTGTTGAACTGGTGGTTGTTAATGGTGAAGTAGTTTTGGACCACGGTCACCGTTTGGATATACTGCCGGGCGGTCTTGCGTAGGTGTATTGCGAATTAATTAATCTGTCGTATTCTTAGTTTATTTCGCTACCAATCTGTTATTGGGTGCGCTTAGAGATGATAAGACAAAATTATTTTGGCGTGTTATAGATTAAAACAGACTACTTTTGGTTCGGTCATTTCCTGTAGCGAAAACTTAATTCCTTCTCTGCCAAGTCCGCTGTTTTTCACACCGCCAAACGGCATAAGGTCCACTCTGTAATCAGTAGAGTCATTGATAATAATTCCTCCAACATCCATATGCTTAATGGCATGGAAAGCATGGTTAACATTACTGGTAAAAATCGCTCCGTGCAGACCGTAATTCACCGCATTGGATTTTTCAATGGCTTCGTCCAAGGTGCTCACTTTGTACAGCGTCACAACGGGTCCAAATATCTCCTGGCAGTCCAGTTTCGCTCCAGGGGGCATGTTTTCCATCACCGTGGGCTGAACTAGGCTCCCTTCACGAGTACCACCCGTGAGACAAGCTGCTCCCATTTCCACGGCTTCATCTACCCATTTGATCACGCGTATTGCCTCTTTTTCATTGATCATGGGACCCATGTCTGTTTCTTCATCTAATTGAAACCCCGTTTTGTATTGTTTGGTGCGGGCAACAAACTGATTTTTGAATTCATCGTAAATGTCTTCATGGATGTAAATCCGCTGAACACCGATGCAGTTCTGCCCTACCGCCCAAAACGCACCGGAGACACAGGATTCCACAGCCGGATCCAAGTCACAGTCATTCATGACGATCACCGGAGAGTTTGACCCAAGCTCCATGCCGACCTTCTTCAATCCAATTTTCTTCATAATCTCTTCTCCTGCCTCCACGCCACCAGTGAAAGAGATCATACGGACACGATCGTCAGAGACCAATGCATCACCGATCTTATTTCCGTAGCCCGTAACGACGGATAAAACTTTTTCAGGTAATCCTGCTTCTAACAAGCATTCCGCAAGTTTCAGCGCTGAAAGCGGGGTAACGGTTGCCGGTTTCAATACAACAGAATTTCCACCGGCTATGGCTGGCCCCAGTTTATGTGCAACCAGGTTCAACGGATCATTAAAAGGTGTAATAGCAGCGATGATCCCGATGGGGAAACGATAATAGTATCCGACCCGATTTTCAGAGCCTTCCGCAGAATCAAATGGAATGGTTTCGCCGTTAAGCCGCCGGGCTTCTTCTGCAGAAATTGTGATCGTATTTATTGCTCTTCCCACTTCCTTTCGAGCTTCTTTTATTGTTTTTGAACCTTCTGTTGCAATAGTTTTTGCCAACTCGTCGAAGCGGGATTCCATTATTTCTGCAGTTTTTTTCAAGATGGAAATTCTTCTGTGTACGGGTAGGTCTCTATTAATAATAAATCCTTCTACTGCAGATTCTATTGCCTTCTCGACATCGTCCTCAGTTCCCGCTGGAACTGTATCCACTAAAGTATCGTCATATGGATTTACTATGTTAATTTTTTCAGGCTTATCAACCCATTTTCCATTAATGAGCATTTTCATGGTTTAAATTCCTTTTTGAAATTTATTTATAGACAGAATATCCGTTAAAATGGAAAAACCGGTTTCAGTTCTCCCCGCTCCTGCTCCGACGATAGTTACATCTCCTAAAAGATCTGTAGAAAATGTCAGTGCGTTTGTCGCTCCCATTACTCCTGCTAAAGGATGGTCCGATGGAATCATTTCCGGCTTTACTCTTGCCGTAATTTTGCCATTTGATTTTTCTACAGAACCGATCAGCTTCCATCTGGCATTATTCTGCTTAGCCTCATTGATCATTTCTGGGGTGATACCAGTAATTCCTTCACAATCTACACTTTCGGCAGAGATGTCGGCACCCATGACAACATTGGCAAGAATAATGACCTTTGCCATCGCATCATATCCTTCGACATCTCCAGTTGGATCTGCTTCGGCATATCCAAGTTTCTGTGCTGTTTTTAGAACATCTTCATAAGATTTCCCCGCTTCCATTTCTGTTAATATATAATTTGTTGTCCCATTCAAAATCCCGCGCACAGCAGAGATGGAACAACCGGCTAACGGTCCTCTTGCAAGGTTAAGTACTGGTGTACCGGACATGACAGTCCCCTCAATGAAGAATTGCACCCCATATTTTTCTGCCAATTTTTTCAGCTCTTTGTGTTTTAGCGCGGCCGGACCTTTATTGCTGGTAACAACATGTTTTCCGTTTTCAAATGCAGTTTTACAATGAGTAAGTGCCGGTTCTCCTGTTTTTACATCTGTATAGGATAATTCACACACAATATCAGCATTGGAATCGTGAATTGTTGTTACCGCATCCCACCCGAATTCACATGGCGCTTTTTTACTTTTACATTCGTATTCTTCCAGAGATCTGTCGGATTTTACTAGATCGAGCAGCTGATTAACATCCAGCCCGTCGGGACAATAAACAGATCCTTTCAACAGGTCGGAAACTGCCACTACTTCCCAATCAAAATCGTGGTTTTCTTTTAATTCACTCTTTTTGTTGATTAGAATTTCACAAAGACCCTGGCCTACTGTTCCAAAGCCGATTAGAGCAAGTTTGTGTTTCATAGAATTGCCTTATTGAATGTATGGTTTATGTAATTCAGATTTTTTCAAAGCGCTTTCAAGATCAGATATGATAAGGTCAAGATGCTCAATCCCGAAAGAAATCCGAACTGCATTTGGGTTGATGGGGGAAATAGGCTTATCTGTGGGATCGATTGATCAGATTACCCATTCTTGGATCCGTTCCAATCTGTATGAGAAAAGATATCTTCCATCGTTTCCCGGCGTCTGATAAGATGTGACTTACCGTTTTCAATCAGCACTTCTGCCGGTTTGGGTCTGGTATTATACTGATTTGCCATACTGAAGCCATAAGCACCAACGTCCATGACAGCGACCAGATCACCTTCCTCTACTTCGGGAAAAGATCTGTCTGTCGCCAGTCTGTCGGTGTTTTCGCAGATACCGCCGGTGAAATCGGCCACGAGCCCTTCCGGGGCGTCCGGCTCTCCCACCTTGAAAATTTTGTGATATGTTTTGTAGAGGGCGGGGCGAAGGAATGTATTCATACCCGCATCTAGGCCAACGAAGTTCTTATAGCTCTCCTTGATTCCTGTGACGCGCGTCAACAGGAAACCAGCGTCAGCAATAATGATCTTTCCGGGTTCGATCATGAACTTCGGGACAGGACCGTTTGCCGGATTGTAAAATTCATGGAATGTTTTACCAAGCTTTCCGAAAAGATCATCCAGGTCCAGCGGCTCCTGATCATTCTCATAGGGGACGCCGTAACCGCCCCCCAGGCTGATAAAGGAGAAACTGAATCCGAGTTTTTTCTCAAGTCTCCGGGCGTTTTCCAGTATGGCGGTGAGGAGGTGAACAAAATAATCACTATCCAGATTTCCCGAACCGCTCATGCACTGAATCCCAAAGCTTTTAACACCATCTTTCTGAGCAAGTCGATAAGCGTTGACGATCTTTTCTTCCGGTATGCCGAATTTGGCTTCCTTGCCGGCGGTGACAACTTCAGGGAAACTCCCACTGCCAAAACCAGGATTGAGTCGAAATGAGATCTGTTTCGGGACTGCGATTCTGCTGAGTCTCTCGTAAGATGTAATGTCATCAAGGTTCAAGTGTTCTGCTGATTCAATGGCCAGTTTCAGTTCCTCGGTACTTTCATAGTTCCCTGTATAAATACGCCGCTCCCGATCAATGCCCACTTCATCGGCAATATACAGTTCGCCAGGTGATGAACAGTCAGCACCCAAGGTCGGGAGAGATTCCTTCATAAGTGACAGCAGGTGAGGGTTTGTATTTGCTTTTAGAGCGAAACAGATCTGATATAAAGAGAAAGCTGAAGAGAGAGCATTATCAAGGTGGGTAAGATTTGACAGGAGCTGTTCTCCGTCGTACACATAAACGGGCGTGCCGTACTGTTGTGCCAGCTCTTCCATGGCTCCGTCATCAGCGACGAAGGGTAATAACGGGTGCTTTATCTCAGAAGTCGCCATAGATCGATCTCTTTTCTTCTTTGAAAATATGACGTTGTAACGAGCTACTCAAACTGTTTAGATACTTCATCAATCTGTTGCACTCTCCTTCGGTATGAGTAAATTTGACGGCGAGATGAAAACGGTGGAGGTTCGAAATCTCATTGAAATTGGTCTGGACGGTGCCGAGGTAGAGGTAACCGATCCTCAGGGAACTGGCGATCATTTCGCCGCTACGGTTGTCTGGAGCGGTTTTGAAGATATGTCTCTCATCCAGCAGCATCAGGCCGTTTACAAAACACTCGGTGACTACCTCACCAGGGAGATTCATGCGCTGCAGTTGAAAACTTCGGCTAAATAGTAAAGGAAGTGAAATCATGGATATGAAAGAAGAGATTCAGAAAACAATTGATGAAAATATGGTGGTTCTCTATATGAAGGGAACTAAAGAAATGCCTATGTGCGGTTTCTCCAATGCTGTCACTCAGGTTATGAACGGCTACAGCATCCCTTATGTGGATGTGAATGTTCTGGAAGACCCTGACATCAGGGTTAATCTGTCTGAGATTTCCAATTGGCCCACCATCCCACAGCTTTTCATCGATGGTGAATTGGTAGGTGGCTGCGACATTACACTTGAGCTTCATCAATCAGGGGAGTTGAAGAAGATGCTTGAAGCCGCAGAAAAGAAAGCGCTCTCAAAGGACGGCTGACCACACCTTCATTTGTCCTCTTTTTACCTTCGGCTTATATTCCCGCGCCATTTTGGCCCCTTCGTCTAGTGGTTAGGACTCCAGGTTTTCGACCTGGCAACAGGGGTTCGACTCCCCTAGGGGTCACACGCAACTAGCCCACCCAGAGTGTGGGCTTTTTGTTCAACCTCGTCCTAAATTCCGTCAACTTTTATTCTTATGAGCATTCTAATCACAGGATCGTCCAGTTACATCGGAACTGAACTTTGTGGGCGTCTCCAAGCGGCCCCGTCAATTGATAAGATAATCAATACTGAGGTTCTTCCTCCAAGAGAGATGTTTGAAAACTGACATTCTTTGAGCGATACTGTTGCGGTGACCTTGCGTGATTTTGTAGTTGTAACCAAGAAATAGTCTGTGTCATCTCTCCACCCTTTTATAACACATTTCCCAATTGCACTTATCACCGCGGCGACGGTGATGCAGTTTATTGTTCTTATTCATCCCAACTGGATGGACAACAGAGCGCCCATTTGGATTTTCGGTTTTTCACTAGCCATGTCCTTTTCTTCAATGCTTTCAGGACAAGCTGCCGCCAATATCGCCATAAGTGAATCTGGGCTGGGCGAGCCAGCTCAAGCACTCATGGCGCAGCATGAGAACTTTGCCACCTTCACTGTTTGGATCTCCCTGGTGGTTCTCATCGGTTGGTTGTGGCTGTACTTCCGGTTTCCTGGTAACCGACGGGTTGATCTGGTTGTATTTGCATTTTTGTTACTGCTGACTTTGGCCGTCGTTTTCACCGGATATTTCGGTGGTGAGTTGGTTATGCGCTATGGTGTTGGGGTCGGTCAGCTTTGAACCGACGCCGGTTCTTTCGTGACCTTGCCGCAGCAGCCCTGCCCCTTTCCGCTCCCCAACTGTTTGCCCGGGATGAGGATCCAGCCAGCGTCCGCCTTCCGTCAGAACCCATCGCTGACGTGCACGTGCATCTGTTGGGAAGTAATCCGGCCAACGGCTGCTTTTTAAGTAAACGTTTCCAGAAATCCTTTGCTTTGAAATTCTCGCGTCTGTTTGTGGATTTCGGCTCCGGCGTAACGCCCGAAGAACAAGATCGAGCATACGTTAATCGACTCATGAATATGATTGTCGAACTGCCAGACAGTTGGCGCGGGGTTCTTTTGGCAATGGACGGTATTTATGATTCATCCGGTCAGCTAGATCTTGGCGAAACTCTGTTTCTTATCCCAAATGATTATATTTTGTCCGTAGCGTCTGAGACTGAAAAGTTGGTGCCGGGTGCTTCCGTCAACCCCTACAGAAAAGATGCTCTTTACGAGCTGGAACGTGTCGCTTCCCTTGGGGCGGCTGTGGTGAAGTGGATCCCCAATACCATGGGCATCGATCCTTCTGACAAACGTATAATTCCTTTCTATCGGAGATTAAATGAACTGGGAATGACCCTCCTTACACATGCGGGTACCGAATATG
>SCKS01000122.1 GCA_004124465.1 Fidelibacterota bacterium | reverse complement strand
TCTCGCCTTATTTTATAGGGTTTATTGACCTTCTTCAACGGCTTCGCTTCTACCCCTGCCATGTTCTTTCCCAAATATACGTATGGATTGTCTGAGAGAAAAATTTTCCGGTTAATGCAGAAAATGGAAAATCAGTCTAGAAGTTTAATTTGCCAAAACCAAATACTTAAAGATTTATATGGCCCTCCAGTACACTGGCCTTTTTATTGGAATGATGGCAAAATGAAACGATCTCCCTATCCCAATTTAGGAAAACCCGGTGCCTGAGATCATGGGTAAAAAATCCACAAATATTTTGTTTATCATCGGTATTCTTGTTATCGGTTTCATGCCCCCAAATTCATTTGCCGATTTGATCGAATTGATCCAGCAGGGCGATAACGCCCTCAAGGTCGGCAATGTGAAAATCGCAGAGACGGCCTTCGCCAAAGCCTTGGAACTCGATCCTGAAAATTACCGTCTGTTGAAGTCCCTGGGCGAAATCAAGTTCGAGAAAGGGCAATACGCCGAGGCCGAAAAACTGGTCACGCGTATGCTGGACATGCCCATTACCGAGGGAAGAAACGTGCTGGTTCATCTGAAGGGCGAATCGGAACCTTTGGAAGCCGAAATGGTGGATGAAACCGTAATGATGGTTCCGGTAGATGCGGGGGCCGCGGAGAATGGTGACTTCGAAAAATTTCTAAAAGTCCCGGTGAATGATCCGATCCCGCATTACCGCCTATTTTTTAAAAAAGCCGGGAAAATAAAACTGGTCCTCAAAAGGAACGTCCGGATCCAGTATGTGGGTATCCCGCCCCGGACTCATGAAAAAATGGTGATCCTGCTGGCAAAAATAAAAAAACAAATCATCGCCACCTCCGGTGCCGGAACAGAGGAGGCCGAAATGGTGGAGCTTGAAGGAGGTTGTTTCATGATGGGGAGTGAGGGAGAAAATTTTGACGAGCAACCCGTGCACGAGGTTTGCCTCTCTCCCTTCAAGATGGATAAATATGAAGTCACCCAAGGCGCGTATCAGGCCACCATGAATCGGAATCCCTCCCGCTTTGTTGGAGCCAATCTTCCCGTGGACCGAGCTAACTGGCCTGATGCCAATGAGTATTGCAGAAAAACTGGCAAGAGACTTCCCACGGAAGCGGAGTGGGAATATGCCGCACGCGGAGGTACCCGGACCGAGTTTTATTTTGGAGACAAAGTGACAGGGACAGCAGGAAACTTCTGCGACAGCCTGTGTTCTAATGAGGAGGTCCGAACTCCCGATATCACCGATGGATTCGCGTTGACCGCACCGGTGGGCTCGTTTCCGCCCAACCCTTTCGGATTGTATGACATGGCAGGTAACGTGGCGGAATGGGTGGAAGACTGGTTCGATGCCGGCTATTACCGGCAGAGCCCCAAGAAGGATCCGCGCGGACCTCTCCCGAGTAATTACCGGATGACCCGCGGAGGGTCGTGGCTGAACGGTTGGGAGTATATGCGTTTGGCTCGAAGAACCTCACTCTGGCCCGAATACCGAACCGAAGCTATGGGTTTTCGCTGCGTCTCCGATATTAAATAGGTGTTGACGTTTTAGGAAACTCCTTTGGGATCCTCCTTCCAACTCATACCGGGCATTAACACAAACATCAATCCCGCACCAACTAACATTGCTCCTAAACCGAATAGATATTTTTTCATTGATTCCTCCTTTAATTGTAAAAGAGGATTATACTCTCAATCCTCCCTCACCTTGCCAGCCACGGTCAGTTCAAGCCGGATGCACCGATGCAATCGCGTATGCTGCTGGCAGCCGACAACGACAACGATGGCAGTCTGACTGTGTCGGAAATCTATGACCTCAAGCTAAACGCTGACATGGTCGTTCTCAGTGCCTGTCAGACGGCGTTGGGTGATGTGAAGAACGGGGATGATGTGGTCGGTCTCAATAGAGGCTTCCTCTATGCCGGAGCCAAGTCCATCGTCGGTAGCCTGTGGGAAGTCCCTGACAACCCAACCAAGGACCTGATGGTCGGGCTGTATACGAACCTCAAGTCCATGGGCTTGCGAGAAGCCATGCGGAAGGCGCAACTGTTCGCATTGAAGAAGTACAAGCACCCGTTCAACTGGGCTGCCTTCCAGGTGACAGGTGGGACATGACCTATACCTCCCCTTAAGGGGGAATCTTTGAAATCAAGGGTATCTCTGTGATATATATTCCGGGTAATTCAAACCATTCCAGGTACTGCTGTGAACGATACTCGGGCACATAGTATATGAAGGAAGTTCAGGGATAACCACCGAACAGCTAGCAGAGATAGCGAAGAATCAGGCACTGATGGTGATGTGTCTACAGTAGGAACCGATCAATCCTCTCCCCCACTTTGCCTATCCCCACCAATTGTCATAAAATAGCCTCACTCTCTAAATCACAGAGGTGCTTATGTTTACGAACATACAGTGAGGTGCTTATGTTTACGAACATACAGTCCCAGCGATTTTATTTATTCTTCTTCTTTGCCGTCATATTTCTTATTCTTACCTTTCCTGTTACATCTTGGGCACAATGGAAACTGGCTTTACCACAATTTGTATTAGATGGGACAAGCGAAGACTCTGAGGGCTTAGGTGTTAAAGCTAGAGAAATGTTGAAAGACGAAATCCAATCAACAGGATTATTTTTGGTAGTTCAAGAATCAACATATGGAGACTTAGCTCAAAAAGAGCGTGCAATAAAGTCATCTGGGAAAGAAACGTTCCAGGTAAACTATCAGGCTTGGCATCAGGTGGGTGTGGAGTGGCTTGTTAAAACCAATTACGAGGTTAATAAAGAGGACTACCTATTCTTCAATCACTTCAACCGCTTTACTTTTCGCCTTTATGATATTAGTAATAATCGTCTTTTTATTGGCAAGCGTTATACATCACGAAAAACTCCTTTGCAAAAAGTCATTCGTAGGTATGCGGATGAACTTGTTTTTAGAATGACGGGGAAACGAGGAACAGCTGAAACTCGTGAGTAAAGTAGGAATGTTGATGAATAGTTTTATTCAGTCACTCAAATCTCTAAAAACTCCTGCTAAATAGTTTTGCTTGTACTTCCTACCCACCGGATTACGATTCGCTATCAACTGCGGAGATTATTCGGTTTCCTTTTGAAAGTTTCATGGCTAGTAGAGGAGCGTGCAATTAGAGGCTCAGTTAGAAGAAGCAAACAAGCAATAAATACCACCGTGGCTTTAACGGGCGTGCGCTCGGCAGAAGCCAAGGCAAGAGTATTCTGATGAT
>SCKS01000052.1 GCA_004124465.1 Fidelibacterota bacterium | reverse complement strand
GAACCGGCTCAAGTATCCCCTTGTAGCCAAGCGTCTGCCCGAACCGAATAAAGGCGTAGTAGCCGAAGATCACAAATACGCTCATCCCGGCACCAAAGGCGAGACCTGTGCGTGGTTTAAATGCCACAAGAGGAAATGCAAAGAGAACAACAATCACATTGGTGAAAGCGAAAGAAATCTTGCCGTAAAGATTTACCTCCCAGCGGGTCGTGTCCACACCGCTCTCATTTAACTCTGCGATAAATGTTTTTAGATTGCTATAGTTCTTTTCCTGGGGGGAGGTTGCCTGTCTTGTCAGATCTTCCGGGCTGAAGTTTATGGCTAGCACCGTATCGCTCCGGGAGAAATGAACTGCGGTTTCGAAGCCGTCAGGGTGAAATTCGCGAATGGCGTATGTTTCCAGTCTCCACTTTTCATCTTGGGGAAGCCAGGTCATTCTGTTTGTATCAATGCGCCGTGTAAGCTTTCCATTTTTCATAAAGTGGATCACAACACCAGCAGCCTTTAGGGTCTTTGGTGTATATCGATCGATAGCGATGTGAAAATCGTCGGATTTTCTCAGAAAGATGTCACGTTTTTTTGTTGAATACCGTTTGCCACGAGACTTAATCAAGTACTCCTTTTCGATTTCACGCCGTTTTTGATTTCCGGTTGTCACGACACGATCATCAAAAAAGAAGGAAGCTAAGCTGATAATTATAGAGCATATGATAAGGGGAGCGGCAATCCTGTATAGTGAAACGCCGGAGGCCTTCATGGCTGTGAGTTCATTTCTTCTTGAGAGAAGACCCACTGTGAAGATGGTAGAAACAAGGACCGCCATGGGCAGGCCGATACTAATAAACCATGGCAAGGAATGGATATAATACGAAAAAATAATATTACCGGGGACTTCCGCATCGATGAACTTGTCCATATTTTCAACGGTGTCCACGACAACAAAGATGATAAGAAACCCGAAAATTGCGACGCCCAGAAGGGACAGGAATTGATGAATGACGTAGAAATCGATCCTTTTCATCATTCAGTCAAGTTACTCAGGGCAATATGAAAAAGGGAGGAAAAATCACTTTTCTTCTGGTAACTCATCCCCTATATTGACCCCCTTTGTGAACGGACAGACTCGAAAAATTTCTCTTATCGTTGCATTTATCGCACTTGTGGTGTGGGAATTGTTGGTTCCCACGGGCAATGTGACAGACTTCCGGGTTTCTTTTTCCTCCCTTATACCTCCGTTGTTTGCCATTTCCATGGCACTCATTACAAGGGAAGTGATCCTTTCACTGTTTTGTGGTGTTTGGATCGGCGCTACCATGCTCATGGGATATAACCCCGTGGAAGGGCTTCTGAAGACCATTGATACTCACATTGTGAATTCCGTCACTGATACTGATCAGGCGGCTATACTGCTGTTTACCCTCGGTTTCGGCGGTGTCATCGGTGTGGTCAGTGCAAACGGCGGAATGGGAGGAGTGGTAAAAAGTGCTTCACAGTATGCCAATACACGAAAGCGAAGTCAAATGGCAACTATGCTCATGGGAGTGGTCATTTTCTTTGACGACTATGCCAACACTCTTTTCGTCGGAAACATGATGCGGCCGTTCACCGATAAACTCAAGGTTTCCCGGGAGAAACTTGCTTACCTCGTCGATTCCACCGCAGCACCGGTGGCGAGTCTTGCTGTTATCAGCACATGGTCTGTTTTTCAGATGTCGCTTTTGGAAACACCCTATAAAGAATATGGTATTGTGGAGAATCCTTACATTACGTTCCTCAATTCCATTCCGTACTCTTTCTATTGCATTCTCACCATCGCATTCATGGGTTTCTTGATCTGGTCAGGCCGTGATTATAGCAACATGCTGAAAGCGGAGCGTCGTGCTCTCAATGATGGGAAGGTTCTGGCTGATGGTGCACAACCTCTCACAGATACAGAACTGTCCCAGGATGGGGGATTGAAGTCAGATACTTCACACTGGACAAACGCCATGGTGCCGGTTTTTTTGCTTGTTGTCATAATTGTCATCGGACTGTACAAGACTGGGACGGACGCACTGGCACCCGGTGACGATCATTCCATCAGAAATATCATCGGCTCCTCCGATCCATACCGGGCCCTAATGTGGGGCTCTTTTATAGCGGGATTTGTGGCCATTTTTCTTTCTTATGGAAGAAACCTTCTCACTTTAAGGGAAAGCCTGGAGTTTTGGGTAAAGGGAGCCAAGTCAATGCTTATGGCTTGTATGATCCTTGTTCTAGCCTGGACGCTGGGAGATATCTGCAGGGAAGTTAAGACGGCTGATTATATCATAAGTTTAACTGAAGGTTTTCTCACTCCGGCCCTTTTGCCGCCGGTCACTTTTTTAACCGCGGCTGTGGTCAGTTTTTGTACAGGTACCTCTTGGGGAACTATGCCTATTCTCGTTCCCATCGCTGTACCGTTGGCTTTCAACCTTTTGGGAGGAGACCCCAATTCTCTTGTTGGTGAACCCATCTATCTTGCAACTTTTGCCAGCGTTCTCTCGGGATGTGTATTTGGTGACCACTGTTCACCCCTATCTGACACAACAATACTTTCTTCAATTGCTTCCGGCTCGGACCATGTTGATCACGTTAAGACTCAGTTGCCTTATGCTTTAACCACAGGGGTTATCAGTCTTGTTTTCGGTTATTCTCTTGTGAGTTACCTGCCGGTGGGGGTGGCTATTTTGTTGGGTGTTGCGGCGGCTTTTGTAGCTGTAAAGCTGTGGGGACGAAAACCTTAATCTCCCACTGTTCTTTGCCTGATAAGGATTCGCTCAATCTGACTTGGAGTTGATCTGAGAATTTTAATTCTACAACCGGCTGACACTAATTTTTCTCCGGGCGTAGGAATTCTTCCCAGCCGTTGGATGACAAAACCACCGATTGTCTCATAATTTCCTTTCGGCAACCTGACACCGCATACCGATTCAAGTTCCTCCAAATCCACGCGACTGTCAACGACGAAACTGCCGTCAGACAGTCGGGATACCCGTTTCGTCTCCTGATCAAACACATCTTCAAATTCACCAAATAGTTCTTCAATGAGATCTTCAACCGTAACCAGACCGGAGGTCTTTCCATCTGCTCCTACAACAATAGCAAGTGTTGATCGGTATCGCCGCAATTCCCGAAGTGCTTCGCTGGACGCCATTGTTTCGCTGATAAAGAGTGGTCGGTGAGCAATTTCAAGGAGAGATTTAGGCTCTGAGAAAAGGTCATGAAGAAAAATGATTCCCCGGATATGATCGAGAGAATCCCTGTAGAGAACAAGTTTGGAGAGGCCGGTGGAAGACATAATCTGAACGGCATCTTCAACAGAGGCATCCTCATGCAGACCTATAATGTCGGCGAGAGGAGTCATGGCTACTCGGACCGGTTGTGAACCAAAATCAAAAATGTTGGTGATCACCTCTTTTTCTTCTGCTTCCAACTCTTCACTCACTTCCATTTCATCAAACAGAATCTTCAATTCATTTCTATTCAAAAAGTGTGTGGATGACTTTTCTTTGCCTTCAGGAAACAGGGATGCGTAGCTCCGAGCAAGCCAGACAATAGGAGTGAAGAGAATCTCCGATGTCCTAAGAAATGGCGTGTTGAAGACAGCCATTGAATTGGCCCGTTCCCTGGAAAAACTTTTTGGTAATATTTCACCGAACACTAGGATAACAGCTGATATTGTTATAACGATCCACAATTGCGGCAGACCCAAGCGCAGGAGTGAAATAGTGGCGTAAGATGAGGTTAAAACATTTGCCAGATTTGTCCCAATTAGGACAGTAATTAAGTATCTGTCCGGTTTGCCCAGAAATTGCTCAGTAAGGTTTACGGTTCTGTATCCTCGCTCGCGCCAGACTGCCAGTTGGAGAGGATTTGCCTGATGAAATGCAATTTCAGTGGCTGAGAAAAATGCAGATAGAGCCAGGCCAATGATTGCGACAGAAGTTTCTAACATATGGACAATTTACACAAAATCAGTTGAGTAAAGGGCTGTTCAGCGGGGAATGGAATACACTTCATTGAGACAGTGAAGGGTGATTAACTTTTTCAAGATAAGATGACCGTGTTGAATAATGGCTGAAAGGCTGATCAGATCGTCTCTGGCAACAGAGCAGCAAAATCCTTCTTCCATGGATCTCGATTCCAAGTCAGTAGCTGAAATTCTGGAAATCATCAACAGGGAAGACAGCACAGTGTCGGAGGCTGTCCGTAAAGTGCTTCCTCAGTTGGAAGAGGTGGTGAATCTGGCAGTGGATGCCATCAGGGGTGGGCATCATGTTATTTATGTAGGTGCTGGTACGAGTGGTCGTTTGGGTGTATTGGATGCTGCTGAATGTCCACCTACATTTTCGGCACCGCCTGACTTTTTCCAGGGCGTTATTGCTGGGGGAGAAGAAGCTTTAAGGCAATCCATTGAAGGTGCTGAAGACAAACCGGAAGATGCGGAACGGGACCTGAAATCAATCGGCGTTCGTGAAGGGGATGTGGTCATTGGCATTGCCAGCAGTGGAACAACAACCTATGTGCTCCATGCCCTGCAATATGCGAAAACCAAGGGATCTTCTACTGTTTTTCTGATATGCAATCCTTCGCCTCTTGTGGAAATTGATGTGGACGTTCTCATAGCTGTGGATGTGGGCCAGGAGGTTATTACAGGTTCTACCCGAATGAAATCGGGCACCGCCACAAAAATGATACTCAATATGATATCAACGGCCACTATGGTACGGCTCGGCAAAGTTTACGGCAACCTCATGGTGGACCTCAAAGCTGTGAATGAAAAGCTGGTGGACAGAGGTAACCGTATTATCTCCCAGCTAACAGGCTTGGACTATGATTCAGCAAACAATTTGCTCATGGATGCTGGGAAAGAGGTGAAAACAGCCATCGTTATGCACCACCAGAAGTGTGATTACGACACAGCCAGACAGACGTTGGATGATAATGACGGTTTTCTACGATTTGTCATCGGAACAAAATAGTTATACCGAAAGACGACTAAATGTCGGTTGATCTGAATATCCTCCGCAAAAAACAGCGTCTCACCATGGTCGGACTCATGACAGGTACCTCCATGGACGGGTTGGACATTTGTGTGGCAGAGGTAGAGTTTGGAAAGAAATCTGCGAAAATTAATGTTTTGGAAACAGGCTCAGCCCCTTACAGCGAAAAAATGCGAACCGATGTTGAAATTTGCCTAGAGCTTGATGAAAAAATGATCGTCGAAACAGATGATTTATTGGGTCGTTTCATGGCAAATGAGACAACTAGGTTTTTGAATAGGCACGGACTCAATGACATAGATGCCGTTGCTATGCACGGACAGACCGTTCATCATGTCAGTGGTGAGTCGACTCTCCAGATTGGGGAACCGTCCTTTTTGGCTCAAGCTCTCGATGTGCCGGTGATCTCAGATTTCCGTACCGCCGACATTACCGCGGGAGGTACCGGCGCTCCCCTCATTCCAATAGTGGACAAATGGCTATTCCAGCGCCCCGAGGAGGCCGTTGTCTGCCTGAACCTGGGCGGCGTTGCCAATGTTACTTACCTTCCTTCCAAAACTTCAGATGAGTTGATCCTTGGCTTCGACACGGGACCCGGCATGGCACTGTTGGATGAAGCGTCAAAAGCTCTGACGGGGAATAATTTTGATGAGGACGGTGCCATGGCTCAGATTGGTACTGCTCGCGAGGAATCAGTGGAGGGATGGCTCAGTCACTCCTTCATAACAGCACCACCACCCAAATCCACTGGCAGAGATGAGTTTGGTGCTAATTGGATCTCGGAACAACTACCTGATATGAACAGTTGGAGAGTGAATGATGTTCTGGCAACACTATCCCTTTTTACCGCTCGGAGCGTGGCAGTAAATTGCCGAGAGTTCCTTCCGTTTGAAACTGTTAAACAAATCATAATCTCAGGCGGAGGTGTTTACAACAAATCTGTGATGCGTCAATTAGAAACTGAATTTTCTTCTGTTTCCATTCTCACTTCTCATGAGCTCGGCTTCGATCCTTTCATGAAGGAAGCGCTGGGCTTTGCCATGTTGGGGGCGGCACATCTGAAGGGAATCCCGGGCAATCTCCCTTCCGTGACGGGTGCCTCAGAGGCTGTTGTACTCGGTAAACTGACTGTTTAGAATCACACCATGAAAGTGAATCCATACGTTTTTCGGCAGTACGATATAAGGGGTGTTGTTGAGGAAGATTTTCCTCCGGAGTTTGTATCAGGACTCGGCAAAGCATTTGGGACCCTTGTCAAACGGTCCGGTGTGCGAGAGATTGCTCTTAGCGGTGATGTCCGGTTAAGTACGCCCCAGCTAAAAAAGCTTTTCAAGGAAGGCGTTTTGGAGACAGGAATTGATATCATTGATATTGGAACGCTACCCACTCCTGCCAATTATTACAGCATGTGGAAGCTGGATGCTGGTGCCGCAGTTCAGATTACTGGGAGCCACAACCCTGCAAATATGAACGGATTCAAAATGTCTTTGAACAAGGGGGCTGTGTACGGAGATCAGATCCAGCAACTGAAAAGCTTCATGGAGCGAGATGATTTCGAGAGTGGAGAAGGGACTGAAGTGAAATACAAGATTCTGGATGAATATATTAAAATGATTAAGAATAAAATCACGTTTGACCGCCAGATGACCCTAGCCATGGATTGTGGCAATGCGGCAGCCTGTCTCGCTGCTCCGATAATTTTCAATGAACTTGATGCCGATCTGACCGAACTGTTTTGTGATGTGGATGGTAACTTTCCAAACCATCACCCGGATCCAACTGTTACTGAGAATCTCGCCAAGTTAATTTCAACGGTTAAAGGTGGTGACTTTGACGCCGGTCTCGCTTATGATGGTGATGCCGACCGTATCGGTTTGGTAGATGAAAATGGGGAGATCATATTTGCCGATCAGATCATGGCTCTTATGTTGCCCGAAATCGTGAATGAAGGAGACGAGATCCTTTTTGATGTTAAGTGCTCACAGGCGCTTGAGGAAGAGATCATCCGGCTGGGGGGAAAACCAGTCATCTGGAAGACGGGTCACTCTCTAATCAAACAGAGAATGAAAGAACTCTCCTGTAGGTTCGGTGGGGAGATGAGCGGCCATCTCTTTTTTGCTGATGACTATTTCGGCTATGATGATGCTATTTACGTATCAGCACGGGTTATTCAAATGTTGTCTCGCCAGGATAAAAAACTTTCCGAGCTTGTGGCGGCACTACCTCAGTATCACTCCACACCGGAAATGAGACTCAACTGTTCGGATGATGAGGAAAAATTCAGGATTAACATGGAGGCAACGGCTTATTTTGATGAACATTACGATTGTCTGGACATTGATGGTGTCAGGATCAGATTCCCTGACGGTTGGGGGTTGGTCCGGGCATCCAATACTCAGCCGGTAATCGTTTGCCGTTTTGAAGCGAAAAGTGAAGAGAGGATGAAAGAAATCCAAAAGCTTGTTTTGGATAAGATCAGTGAGTTAGGTGATGTGGAGATTCCAGTTGATGGCTGATGATTTTTCCAGCCAAGTAGAACGATACCGAAATCTTATTGATGCAGCTCTTTTAGATATTGGTAAAAATGGTGAACCTGCCTATCTCTATGAGCCCATCCGTTACGTTCTTTCCGGCAAGGGGAAACGTCTTCGTCCTTCGTTAGTATTCATTTCCGCCGAGGCCTTCGGTGCCAGTGAGAGTGAGGCTCTGCCGGCAGCCATGGCTGTTGAGATTCTTCACAACTTCTCTCTCGTTCACGATGATATCATGGACGGTGATGATCTTCGACACGGTAAAGAGACGGTTCACAAACACTGGGATGACTCCGTGGCCATCTTGGCTGGTGACGGCATTTTTTCCCTGGCCTATAATCAGCTCACCCATCTTGATAGTGCGGCAACAGAATGTTTGAAAGTTTTTTCAAAGGCAACACTGAGGCTGTGCGAAGGCCAGGCACTGGACAAGGATTTTGAATCCCATAAAGCGGTTAGTGTGGATGATTATCTAGAGATGGTCCGGCTCAAGACAGGGACACTTCTCTCCCTCTGTTGCCGGCTCGGCGCCATCGTGGGCAGTGCATCTGCGGATCAGACTGATCAGGCTGGGCGGTTCGGCGAACGGGTGGGGCAGGCATTCCAGATTCAGGATGATATTCTTGAGATCTATTCAAGCTCAGATAATATGGGGAAGAGCCTTGGCTCTGATGTGTTGGCGGGGAAAAAAACATTTCTCACCTGCAGTGCTGAAGAGGAGAATGCTTCTCAGTGGTCTGAATTCAGGACCGGTCTCGGCGGAGGAGATTTAAGCGAAGAGATATTGCCGGCATTGCGTCAATACTTTCGCGATAACGGAATTCAAGAGGCAGGGAAGGAAAGAGTGAAACAACTGGTGAATGAGGCACTTTCATTTCTGGAAAATATCCCGAAAAATAAGCGAGAGAAATTTGAGTTGTTTGTGCAGATGGTGATAGAAAGGAAGCATTAGCCATGGACTTCAGGAAGCTTGATCCGGTAGATATGCATTCTCAGATAGTCAATTTTCCTAAGCAGATTGAAGACGCATTGGCTATTGGAGAGGGTTACGATCCGAAAGGTGATTTTTCAGATATATCTTCAGTAGTGATCGCTGGGATGGGTGGCTCGGGCATAGGCGGAGACCTTATTCGGGCTCTCACGGTGGACAGCGCCAACACACCCATAGAAGTGGTCCGTGATTACCGTCTGCCTGCCTGGGTTGATGGCAAAACCTTGGTCATCTGTGTCAGCTACTCCGGAAACACTGAGGAGACCCTATCGTGCCTGAAAGATGCCATTAAGCGGGGTGCAAAGGTTGCTGGTATCACCTCCGGAGGGGAAATGGAATCGAGGTTAAATGACGTTGACGGTAATGTCATCAAGATTCCCGGCGGGAATCCACCTAGAGCCTCTCTTGGTTATGTTTCCATTCCTGCCCTTGTGTTCTTGCAAAAGTGTGATTTAACTGACAAATCTATCAACAAAGACCTCCAAGACGCCTCCGGCCGTTTTAAACAACTGAGGGATGATTTCTCCGAACCGTCTGACAATAATCCCACATTTGCTTTGGCAAAAACTGTTTATGACTCAGTACCGATCATCTATGGTGATGCTCGTTACACAGGCGCTGTAGCGCTTCGATGGCGCGGGCAGTTGGAAGAAAACGGAAAAATGGTTGCCTTTCACCACACCTTACCGGAAATGAATCACAATGAAATTGTTGGGTACAAGAATAATCCCGACTTATTGAAACGGATGGGAATTATCTGGTTGATTGATAAAGACCAGCATGAGAGAACTACGCTGCGACAATCACTGACTCGTAAACTGATTGGCGAGACAGTTTGCTATCAGGTAGAAGTCCGGAGCCGAGGGACTTCCCTGGCGGAACGGTTACTCTATCTTGTCCATTTCGGAGACTGGGTCAGTTACTGGTGTGCTGTTCTACATGGGGTTGATCCCACACCTGTGGAAAGGATAGAATCGCTGAAAGCGAAACTTGCAGAAAATGACTAATTTATCAGTTAAGAAGGTTGCATTGAGAATAGTGATCACCTAAATTAATGTGGGCTTGAATCCATTATCAATGATACCGGTAGAAGTAACACGAATCTCTTTTTATCCACCAAGCAAAGGGTACGCCGTGGTATTGCAGGAGATCGGCGGCGGTGAAAGAAAGTTACCGGTCATTGTAGGATCTTTCGAAGCCCAGGCCATTGCTCTTGCCATGGAGAAGGTGGACACACCTCGGCCTATGACTCACGATCTTCTGACCACTATTCTGGAAGAGATGGAGGTTGATGTTAAAGCAGTTGTTGTTACCCATCTGTCTGAAGGGACTTTTTTCGCCGGTATCAGGATAGATCTTGATGGAGACGATGAAACTGAAGTTGATTCACGTCCCTCAGATGCCATTGCGGTTGCGTTGAGATTGGGGGCGCCAATTTTTGTTGATGAATCTGTCATGAAGGAAGCAGGCGTGGAAGATGAGGAACAATCTTCCGTCAGTTTTGAGGAGTTAGTCCATAGTCATGATAACAACCGGCGTAAAATCCTCGAAGAGAAATTGCAGGAAGCTGTTGAAGATGAAGAATATGAGCAGGCAGCGAAGATCAGAGATCAGCTCATGGAACTGGAAAAAGGAGCTTCCAGCGTCTGATCAGGATTGAAAAGATTCCAATGTTATTTGAGAAGCCGCTTGTTCAGCGGCTTTTTTTGTTGGCCCGGATGCTGAAGCGTAAATTTTTCGATCAATTTTTACCGTTACTTCAAAGATCTTTTCATGTTCGGCACCTTCCGTGTCAGTAACTATAAAGTGGGGTGTTTCCGTACCGTTAGCCTGACAGTGCTCAATTAGCAGACCTTTATAATTGAGTGTCTTCCACGCCTCTCTCCGTTTATCCCAAACTGTGTTGTAAATCAGATTTATGCACGGTTCAAATCCGCCATCAAGCCTCATAGCGCCAATGAGCGATTCAAAAACATTCGCCAACTGTTTCTCAGACCCTTTCGGATGATTTAGGTCTAGAGAAGGGCCCGCTGTTATGTACTTCAAGAGATTCAAGGAGGCGCCCATCTTAGCCAAATATCCTTTTTGGACAAGTGTTGACCGCCGTTGAGTTAGCAGTCCTTCTCTTGCCTGAGGGAATTCCCTGATGAGCAGATCCGACACCACCTGATCAAGGACAGCGTCTCCCAAAAACTCCAGCTGCTCGTAATTTCCAGTAACCTCGGGATTTTTTGATTTGTGTGTCAACGCTGTGTTAAGTAGGGAGGGGTTGCGAAAAAAATAGTTGAGTGCATGCTGAAGCTCTATGAGTTGTCCATCCTTGTGAACGAAGCGCCAAATAAGTCGTCTGTAAAACTTTTTGAGCAGGCTTAGTCCCCCCACTGCTTTACAATAAGAACGGCGTTGTGTCCGCCGAAACCAAAAGTGTTTGACATAGCCACATTGACCTCTCTCTCCGATGAAACATTGGGTGTATAGTCGAGGTTGCAATCTGGATCGGGCGTTTCATAGTTGATAGTGGGAGCAATCTTATTTTCTAGAATAGTCATGATACAAGCGACGGCCTCGATCCCACCGCTGGCTCCTAAAAGGTGTCCAGTCATAGACTTGGTTGAACTGACACTCAAGCTGTCGGCATGTGCCCCAAAAAGTTCCCGGATAGCTGCGGTTTCGTTTTTATCATTGTATGGCGTGGACGTGCCATGGGCATTTATATAGTCAATATCCTCGGGGTT
>SCKS01000121.1 GCA_004124465.1 Fidelibacterota bacterium | reverse complement strand
CTGGTTGGGAATGTGCAGGAACAAAAAACGAACAACCAGCTAAATAAACTCCGGTTCATTTTTTTAATAGATTTTCTCACTATCTGTCTGACCGCCATCCATTGCGTTTGTCTTTATGATGCGCTCTTTTATTTTGGTTTGATTGTGACCGCATATTACTGTTAATCAATTTTCGATTGAATGAGCCAAAATTTCTGTTGAGGTCCTATAAGGAATTCAGCCCTGCTTCCGTCTGATCTAATAACCGCATCTTCTTCCCTGGGGATACGAACCAGCTGGTTGTCCCATTCCGGGACTTTTCCTTGAACGCTGTACTCAATGGACCAAAACTCGCTGGCCCTAACGGGCTCACGGGCAAAGTCTCCGTAACGATCAGGCCAGTCAAACACCGTACGGGCGCCAGCACCATGGACCCAGTTGCCCTGAGTGTGGCCATAAATGGATGCTTCTATTCCCTGCTTTGCAGAACGTTTTTCAATGATGGACTTCACCTTGGTCCCGGTCTGCCCGGCTTTAAGTTCTTCAGCATATATATCTCCGGTAATGACAGATTTTTTAAATAGTGTCTTTAAACCGGGAGGTGGTTCAGTCTCATTAGGGTGCAACACATATGCAACATGTTGCTGATCGGTTACCAGGCCCATCAGTCTAACACCAAAATCAACGTGCAAAATATCGCCGGGTTCTACCAATGGGTTCTCCGTATCATCAATGCCGCCTTTAACACCCCTGCGATAAATAGTAATCCCGGGTGCAAAATTGAACTCCAAATCCTGGTTTTGCCATTCCTGCAGAATAAATCCATAAATGTCCATTAATCTCGTCTTCCCCGGAGTGATAACTTCGTTGGAAAAGGCACGTCGCAAGATGTACCAGGTACGGTGACTGGCTTCGGCCTCGATCTCCAGCTCAGCATCTGTACGATGACTGATATAGTCAAAAATAAGATCTTGGGATGACACCAGTCGAGATGAGTAATCCGGCCCTATGGCGTCCTCTAAAAAAGCGAGCATTTCTACAGTGATACCATCGGCCATCGACACTGTTCGTGAGCGATTAATGGCAATTTTTTTTGGTTTTCTATCCTTAATATAATCAGCTAAATGTGGTTTTAAACCCTCTTGACTATAGCTTGTAATGGTTGGAAAGAAGTCGCGCATGCGCTCACTCTGGTGAGTGCCAAGCAAAGTTCGCTCAAGCGGCAGGTTATTACCGGGATCGAAAAAAATATAGGCGTTGCGGTGACCATACCATCCGGAAATTCCATAATCACCAAACATCTGCAGCATTGGATCTACATTAAACTCACGCGACATGATTATCCACATGTCAACCCCGGCACGGCGCATGGCGGGCTGTAGGTGTAGTTCCATTTTTTCAAGTTTTACATCCCATTCATGCATCAGTCGTTTAAGTGCTGGGGTGCTCCATTGGGTAGTTGCGTCTTGGCCCAATGTGGGACTAAAGCAAAGAAATAAAATGAGCCAGAAGTTTTTCATTTTTTACTTTATTATTTTTCTAATTTTTCCTTATTGGTACGCCATATCTCCTGAAAAAGGCGCAGCCAGTTTCCTCCAATAATCTTTTCAATGCGGGCATCCGGGTAACCGCGGGAAGATAAACCATCCGCTATCAGTTCCATCCGGCGATGTGAATTCAACTCTTCAACGGTAAAAAGAATGTCTGGATCTTCGTTTGGTGCGGCAATTCCCTGTTTTATCCGTTTGGCAACGAACTCTCGGTGTCTTGACCAGTATTCATCAGAACCGTCAATCGGTGTCGTAGAGAGGTCGCTTCCAATGCCTACATGATCTTCACCGCACACATTCACCGCATGCTCAATATGATCCAAAACATCCCTGCGGGTCGGTGCCCGTCCGGGCGTGAGAAAAGGCATCAGGTATATCCCGATGACGCCACCTTTTTTCGAAAGAGCTTTGAGCTCAGCATCGTCTTTTGATCGGGGATGCCGCGCTACGGCATTGCAGCCGCTATGGGTAAAGGAGACGGGAACAGGAGATACTTCAATGGCCTCGGCCGTGGTCTTCTGCCCACAGTGACTCAAGTCCACCAGCATTCCAAGCTCATTCATCCGTTCCACCACGGCATGCCCGTATTGTGTTAACCCTCTGTTGGCCGGCTCCAGACATCCATCACCCACAAGGTTCCGAACATTGTATGTAAGTTGAGTGACTTTCACCCCAAGATTTAAGAATGTTTCAATGTGACCAAGGTCATCTTCGAACTGTGTGGTGTTCTGAAAACCGAGCACGATTCCGAGCTTACTGTCCTTTTTTGCTTTTAAAAGGAGTTCTACTGTTTTTACCTGCATTAAGGAATCTGAATAAAGCTCTATCCGGTTAAGCCACATGGCTACGTTCTGAACCGCGTCTTTAAAGTCACTTCCATGGACTGTTTGGTTAACCGAGGTAATTCCCGATCTAACAGCGTTTTGCAGCATTTTCTTATCGAGCGGGGGGTTGAGCGGATAATTAAAGTATCCGGGACTTGCAAGAAAATCGACCACAATCGCTTTGTCGTAGTTAAACCTCATACTATCAAGTATGCGAAGATCTCGTTTCCCTATTGGACTGTGGGGTAAGGCGTTGAGTATCGGGCGTAACCACCCATAACCAAGTGCGGTCAATCCGGCACCAGCCAAAAAGGTTCGACGCCCAATCTTTTTACCGGGTTTACTCATTTCCTTTTTTAAATAATTTGACCAAACTTACAAAATTCTGCCCACCAATCTGGTTGCATGTTCTTTCCCGACTGTTCCTTCGTCACCTACCTCGTTGAGATAGGGAAAGCGGTTGAAAAGCAAAATGGGGGACACTACCTCTCTGAAAACAAACTAAGGAGAGATAACGGGAAAGTCAATCGGAAGCTGGCGACCTTGCGTTTATCTAAACAAAAAACTACATTGGTATTATGAAAAAACCATATATCCCTACTCAACTGTTTTTCTCTCTTTTATTTCTTCTAGGATCTTCAACACCTGCACAGCAGGAAATCGGACGGCTCACTGTCGATCGTTATCTCAGCTGGGAAGATGTAGAAAATGCCCAACTTTCACCTGACGGTCAGCAGATCATCTACACCCGAAGGTGGGTAGATGCTGTAAATGACAATTGGGAATCCTCTCTCTGGATAATGAATGTTGACGGTAAAAAGAACCGATTTCTCGTTGACGGATCATCTCCTAAGTGGTCACCCGATGGTACGCGCATTGCCTTCCTTGCCTCTGGTAAACCAGGTGGAACCCAACTCTTCGTCCGCTGGATGGACGCAGAGGGTGCAGTGAGCCAGATTAGCCGGGTTACTGATTCACCCTCGAACATCACATGGTCGCCTGACGG
>SCKS01000120.1 GCA_004124465.1 Fidelibacterota bacterium | reverse complement strand
ATCAGTGAGTCAGTTCCAGTAGCCGCAGTCGTGCCGTCACAACCCGAATCGCTCACAACCAGCTCGAAATTGTAGTCACCGTCGTAGATTTCATTAAGTTCGTCAATCGCGACTTCCGCAGCTACGTTGAAACCGGGGGCGTAGTCCGAAATTGGACCGGTCAGGGGAGAAAGTAGTCCAATTTTTATTGTCTCTTCATCAGCTTCCACATTATTCATACTGAATACAGCTAAAAATATCAAAGCAAATAGAGACAATCTCAAGGGATGCATATACTGTGCACACTTTTGGCGTATATATCAATTTCCGAAAATTTGTAGACGCCCTACCCTACAATACCAAGGGGGTGCCCCCTCTACATCGAACGGGGGGTCTATTTTCTTCTCAATATGAATGCTATTCGCAGTGGATGCAGAACATGCCTCTTGTCAACCTGATTTGTCAACCAATGTTAGTTGCATATGTCAACTCTAAGGAGTTACGCCCCTATAGGGGCGTAGATTGTCATACGTTGACAGTTGCTTGACAGGGTTGACAAATGTTACTAACAGCTGTCAGCAGTTTGACACTCGCCTGACACCACCTTTATTACCTTCCACGTCACGGCATCAATACCGCTGATTGTTACCGCTATCAGCGAGACGTTTTAGGAACGCAACTGCAGAGCCAGGGCTATGTCGAATTCTACTGTCTGACGCATATTCACCAGCCAATGCTCCGCCGAACCTTCCTGAAGCAGGAAACGCCAAACAATGTTGAATCACCAACAAACCACATCCGCCCGGTCCCCACTGGCCGACAGGCTCGCCATATCCGGAGATTACCAATGAAATGCCCTGACTGTTACTGGGAAGGTAATGATTACCTGAAGTTTTTCCATCTCTGCGCGATGCATGATGATCTCGACACTGTACACCTCAATGACGAGGATACCGACCTGACACTTTGCGGATTATGGGGTTTCAACGTCACCGAGGAGATCGATGATGTCACCTGCCCGGATTGCCAGCTGACGATCCTGAATCACTATGTCCTCCGGGAGTAACACGATTCGTCTCACTAGAACAAAGGGTGGCCGCCCGAAGGCGACCTTTGCCCCGAACATAACGGGCACCATCATTGTTTCAGGGCCCTGACCCAGTTCGGGAAATGTAAGACTCCGGGGTTGTCCCTTCCATCATTAATCCGGTGGGGACCCAATGGAGTCGTGTATGCGAACAATTGCTCAGAACATCATTAATCAGCCCTGCCTTCGAAGCTCGCATTGTGCTTTAGGGCACCTAGTAATTATGCTTGTCGTTTTCTGGGATGATTATTTTATAGCCACCTAAATGGACAATAATGGGCGATTCTGCTACCGAACTTCAACAACTCGTTGATGTACTTCCTCAGTACGAGGACCAGATCCGGTATTGGGAATCGCAATTGGAGGCAATATCCAATGTCCGGACCGACATAATCCAGGCCCAGGAGACCCTGAACGGGATGCTTGATTCAGACAAGGAAATGGAAATGATGGTACCGGTAGGCCACAACACCTCGATCTTCACCACGGTCAAGGATCCGGACAGGGTCCTGGTCGGTCTGGGTTCCCGGGTCTACATGGAGGCCACCCGTGCCGATTCGCTGGAACGCCTCTCCAAACGCCTCGAGGGCCTGGAAAAGGCAGGTAAGACCTATCAGGAAAATTTAAGCAAGTCCCAGAAGGATTATGTTGCGCTCAGGGAACGGGCCGAGTACCTGAATTCCAATCCAGAGGCCAAATAATGTTCAAATCACTGAGGGACAGATTCCGGAGAGCCAGCAAGAAGGCTGAAGAGGAGCTGGATCCCGAATTGAAACTGGATTACGAGACATTCAGGCCGGAGGAGAGGGATAGCGGAGCCGTGATCCGTGAGAAACACCTCGACAATGTCCTATGGGAGATGGAACTGGCCCTCCTGGAATCCGACGTTGCCATGGAGGCGATGGAGGAGATGAAGGCCATAATCAAGAAACGTCTGGTTGGCCTCAGGGTCGAGAATCGTGCGGCCATTACACCTACTATCGAGAAGGCATTGAAGGCCAGTCTGGTCGAGTTATTGTCGAAGACCACATTCGATCCCCAGACCTTACTTGAGAAGAGAGACCAACCCCTGGTCATCGCCTTCGTGGGTGTCAATGGGACTGGCAAGACCACCACTATCGCTAGGATAACGGACTGGCTGCAACAGAATGGAAAGAGTGTGGTTATGGCAGCATCCGATACTTTCAGGGCGGGAGCTATTGAACAACTGGAACTGCATGCCGAACGTCTCGGTTGCAAGTTCATCAAGCATCAGGCTGGAGGAGACCCTGCTGCCGTTGCTTTCGATGCTGTAGAGCATGCTAAGGCGAAACACAGGGATATCGTGATGATTGATACGGCAGGTCGAATGCAGACCAATTCCAACCTGATGGATGAGATGAAGAAGATCAAGAGGGTTGCCAAACCCGACCTGATTATGTTCGTAGGAGACTCACTGGCCGGTAATGATGCGATCGACCAGGCCAAAAAATTCCATGAGGCGGTCGGTATTGACGCCGTTGTTCTCACTAAACTGGATGTGGATGCCAAGGGTGGAGCTGCATTGAGTATTTCATCGGCAATCGGCCAACCTATCGCGTTTGTCGGTATTGGACAGGATTATGGTGACCTCATGCCCTTTGATGCGGCCTGGATTGTCGAAAGAATTTTTGCTTCCTAATTACCCATCAGTATGGAATACAGAGTGAATTGAGGAACCCAGTGCGAATACGCGCTCCTGTTATCCTTCCATTCAGAATGTAGGCTGATTGCAGCCTGAACGTGTTCATCATAGGCATCTTTCCATTTCGAATCGGAAGTTGCCAAGTAGGCCGAATAGAATCCCCAGGACCTTGATGCATTGATGGACAGGTGGTGGTCAGTGTTCAGATCCTCCACCACACTTAGGTTGTAATCCTTCTCTAACCAACCTTTCAGTTCTTCGGCACCTAATGCTGTGAATATCAAGTATGTCTGAAGGGCCCACAAAGAGAAGAATTCACCTTTCCCTTCTCTATCCAGATCCATATTGACCTTTGGACTCAGGAAATTCTCTCTGGTCTTTTCAGCAACCCAATCCACAGTCTCCTTATCCTCAAAATGAGTGGCCCAGGCATGTAATTGGATCAATGCCCAGGAAGGATTCTTGTATTCTGATATTGAAGGATCCCGCATCGAACTCTCTATCCATTCACGTAAATCTAAAGCAATTTCTTGCACTAAACATTTGTAATCTCCAAATCCAGTTATCTGTTCTAGTCGCATCATAAGTCGGAGATACCATGCTCTACCGTATGGCATCTCAAAGTCCGGATGGTCTCGTAGGTACTGGATCTCTTCTTCCA
>SCKS01000119.1 GCA_004124465.1 Fidelibacterota bacterium | reverse complement strand
CCGGTGGATACCAAGCTAATGCCTTGGCGCAAAGAACCGTATTTAAGAATAAGGGCCCAGGAAAAGTTACTATAAACTGCCAACGTCGGGCCACGGATTTCTTTCATGACTGGAAGATGGATCCAGGAGCTAATACGACCTATCAGCCGGACTACCACAGTGACCATGTTACACCAGGTACCTATATTGAACCTGGAATGGGTCAGCCGGAAGGTACCGAGCGCGGTATTTTCGGTGTTTCGGGACACCAAAGCGAAAGAAATCGTTAATCATTTTTTAGTTTTTTTAGCCGGGGGGCTTTGGCCCCTCGGCTTTTTTTTTTGTAATTTTTGTGCCCATCAATATAAAATAATCCTCATCCTCTTAATTTTAATGGGAGTTTTAGATGACCGAACAACGGTTTGTCGATAATGGAGATGGTACCGTTACCGATACATGGACCAAGCTCATGTGGCTGCAAGAAGACTCATTCTTGATGCTGAAAAAATTTTTGATTTATCTCCATGCCGAAAGACTGAGGGATAAACTTAACTCGGAATCTTTTGCCGGTTATACCGATTGGCGTTTCCCTACTAAGCGTGAGGCACATAGTTTGTTTGATAAGCAAAAATCCGTTAAAGATAAATATGGTTATGATATTCATATCGATCCCGCTTTTACACCAGGCTGCGGTTACGATACGTGGACTTCTCATACTCGAGGAACCATGACGGCTTATTGTTATTCCTTTAATAGTGGAAAAGGAGGACACAAGGAATCTGGTGATACATTAAATACCAGTGTCCGTTTTGTTCGTGGCGAGTTTGATAATAGCCGCCTTAATATAACTGCCGTTCCTCAGGTGAAAGATATGATTACCCAAGGCGGTGGTTGGCGCTAATTTAGCAAACAATGCTTGCCCGCACAGTACTCGGTTTTCAAGGCTTTGGGCTTGAAAATCAAATTTTTGGATGGTAGTTTAGTATTCATTAACCTTGAAAATTCAATCGGCTTTGGGGCTGAGTTTGCTTTATTGAAGCCGCACTTTCTTGTTAGAGGCTGATTTCGTAAAGATTAATCCTCTATTTTGGGTGTGATAAATAATGAGGGGGTATTCTGATGGGTTTGGCCGAGTGTGCGTATAAAGATAACAGTGATGGCACAATTTCTGATGCAGATAACGATTTGCAATGGTTGGGTCGCGATTCCAGGCAAGAGCTCGGCAAATGGCTTAATTGGGAGGAGGCAGAAGCTTACGTAAATGCCTGTAATGAGCAGAACTATCTTGGACATAATGACTGGAGACTTCCTACAAAAAGTGAAGTTCGGTCTCTTTTCAAGAATAAAGAAACATATCAAAGAATATTTTTAAGTACAGTTCAGAAAAAGGAACGGAAGGTATCGAATTATCAGGCGGGCGGTGAAAGTAGCTACTGGACCTCTGAGACACGCTACGATTCCTATGCTTGGAAAAGCTATTACCCTACGGGTAAAGAGGTTTGCGTTGATAAGGTTGTTTCAACTACTGGAACCTCAGCTAGGCTTGTTAGGGATTTGTAAAGAAACGATTTATACCACCAGTGTTTGGCTGAAGATAGAGGAAATAAGATATACAATCAGGAATAGTCTATGTCTGATGAAGACCTAAAAGAAGAGCAGGAACCCGAAGAGGGCGCAGAAGATGTGCTCGGCCAAGAGAATGAAGAACTGAATACCGAGTGGCTTGGTGAGGAAGAGTGGGGCGCCGAGGAAGAAGAGGAAGAGGAGATAATCAAAGAGGATGTTCCCGCATTTGTAGATAATGGGGACGGGACTATTAGTGATACGCGCAGTAATCTGATGTGGGCGAAGTCGGATTCTTACGCAGAGTTTAAATACGGGATCAACTGGTTTGAAGCGCAGGATTACTGCGAGTCTCTTAATGAAAAAGAATTCGCCGGGTTCGATGACTGGCGTTTGTGCAGTACCGAAGAAGCTAAATCAATGTTTTCTTTCAGTAAGAGGAACACCGATAAAGATGGTGCTGAAATCCATATCGATGAACTTTTTGTTGAGGAGGGAGGTCACAATACATGGACTTATGTGGAAAAGCCCGACTATCCTCAGTATGCTGAGCTGTTTAGTTATGTTACAGGAAATGAAATGTGGCAGCATAAGGATAACGAGTACTCACATGTTCGTCTCGTTCGAGATGCTGGGGAACACGAGGACTACGAACCAGAGTGGCGTAAGGATACCAAAAAGTTTGAGCGCTGATTCCTTTAGACGTATCGATATAGAGGTTTTGAGAATAAATGTCCCATTACATGATTTTTGGAAAAGAAGACTGCCCGCATACTCGCAAGGCGCGTGACGATTTTAAAAAAATGAACCGTGCGTTTGTATACGTTAACGTGGACACAAATTCTCATGGCTTGGAAAAGTTGCTTGAATACACCGAAGGGAAGTACATCGTTCCTGTGATTGTTGAGGTTGACGAAGGAAATGTTGAGATTGGTTACACCGGGGACTAAAAAAATCTATTAGAGAGGAAGAGAGTTACATGGGTGAAGAAGTCCAAAAAATAAAAAGTGATGCCCCGGTCAAAGCAGATGAGGGACCAAAGCGTTTTGTTGAAAAAGGACCACATGTTGTGCTCGACACAAAAACAAATATTTTCTGGTTGAAGAAGGATTCGTGGCAGGATAAGGGAAAATTTTTCAACTGGCATGAAGCCGTCGAGTACAGCGACAGAAAAAATGTTCGTAAAATCGGTGGATTTGATGACTGGCGGTTGCCGCTTTTTGACGAGATTAAAACATTGTACGACGAAGCTCATGATAACCCTGGGAAGGGAGGGAAGATATTGCACGTGGACCCTGTTTTCCCAGAGGGAGCGTTTAAGGTCACTTGGTTGGGAGGAGATACGTCAACCCGTAGACCTCGGTATGACTTTTCAGAAGGTAAAGAAGTTCATGTGGATGAGTATAGTTTTGGTGCAGTTAGGTGTTGTCGTAAAGCCCCGGTTCAGACGGTTGCAACCCGCCCCAAAAGAAAATAGTGATTCCGAAAGACCCTTAAAAAATGGCAGAGAAAACAATCAGGAAGGCAAATTTTGTTGATAATGGAGACGGCACTGTCTCTGATCTGGCGAATCAAGTCATGTGGGTCAAAAATGATACTTGGATTGAGTTGGGTCGCCTTGTCACTTGGCACGAAAGTCAAGATTATGCCAAAGAAATGAATGAGAAAAAATTTGCGGGTTATTCTAATTGGAGAGTGCCCACTGCATCGGAGGCCAAGTTTCTGTTTGATGGAGAAGAATCCAATACAGATGTTGAGGGAGGAGAAATTCATCTCAATACAATTTTCCCATCCGGTTGCGGCTTTTCCACTTGGACTAGCGAAACCCGGGGGGCCAAAGCGGCTATGGGATATGATCTGAGATCTGCTTACGAGTATTGGTTAGCCAAGGAAAATAACGGA
>SCKS01000051.1 GCA_004124465.1 Fidelibacterota bacterium | reverse complement strand
ATCCATTGCTACACCGTTGCTACATAAAGTGTTGCTACATAAGGTAATCATCTGTCTGCCCCTGTCTGAGCTTTCCGAAGTTACGACTGGGGTGAGCTTAGTAAAAGTTACTGACGGGTATAAACGAAGAACCCGTCGTTGCCGACGGGCTCAATCAATGTCGGGGTGATAGGATTTGAACCTACGACCCCCTGCTCCCAAAGCAGGTGCGCTACCGGGCTGCGCCACACCCCGCGACTGTTAAGACAGTTTAGTTATTAGAAGTGTATTTGATACCGCAACCCAGAGCCTTAGTAGAAGCCGTGGTTATCTTTTCGCCAGCAACCATAGCGTTAATGGCATCCATCAGGTAGGGGTTCTCTACCTTTTTAGGCCTTCTGGCATTGTCATCGATGGCGCCGCGGTAGACCAGTGTACCTTTATTGTTGAAAAGGTAAATGTGAGGTGTACGAGTGGCACCGAATGCGGAAGCCAATTTCGACTCCTTGTCCAGGGTGTAGTAGAAATCGTACTTCGCTTTCTTGGCTCGAGACTGCATGTCATCCAAGCCGTCGCCTTTATTCCGGCTACCCTGGTTGGGATTTATGGCGATCATGCCCACATCTTTTTTCTGGGACAACTTTGAGACCGAAATATACCGGTCTTCCCAAGAGTCTACCCACGGACAGGTATTGCAGGAGAAAACAACCAGCAGGCCGTTCTCACCCATGGCGTCTTTCAGACTCACATTTTTACCGCTTACATCGACCATTTTTACTTCCGCCAAAGGCATTTCGGAACCGAGCTCCAGCTCGCCTGCCTCGACAGCTGTCAAAAGCATCAATGGAAATATCCATATCAAGAATTTTTTCATGATTTTACTCCTTCGTTAATTGCTTTATTAAATGCTTCAACAAATCTTGCTGCAGACTTTTTTGCCTCCCAGGAATCTACAACATTTCCTGAATTCTTACCGTATACGATGGTAAAGGGCAGGGCCCCAGACCAATCTTTGTGGATACCATCAATAAATTCATTATCCTTCTGATTTTTTATGAAAGAAAGTCCCTTTACCCCCTGCTTCTTAAGAAATTCCAGTGCCCTCTCTTTTTCATCCAGCCAGTCGGCTGAGACAAACAGCACAACGGCCTCATCAGCATATTCTTTGGAAAGTTCCACGACCATGGGAAACTCCTCTACACAAGGGCCACACCAAGTGGCCCAGTAGTTCACCAAAACGGCCTTTTCTCCTTTATGCTTAGCCACGGCGGTTAGGATATCTCCTGCAGTGGCTTCCTGGAGGTCAACAGGCGACCGGGAACAGGAAAAAGAAAAAAGGAAGAGACAAAAGATTCCCGTTCGCTTCAACAGTTTATACAGTTTCATTGGTCAACTCTCTTTTTATGATATAGCCGGTCATACGGTCCGGGTTGTCGAGGCACCGTTCAACTTCTCGGACTAGGCTTTGGAGATCCAGGCCGAGGAAATGATCCTCGCGCAGGGCAATCTTTGACCATCCTTTCTTGAGATTTCTTCTTGATCCCCGTTCTTTTTTCAAAAAGAGGCAGTGTAATCCTGCGGCGATCTGAATAAGTCCTCGGAGAAGGATCTCCCAGTCATCTTCAGGTTCGTCGCCCAGTTCTTGCCAGATTTCCTCCCACGATTCGTGGGCGTCCCAGTAGTGACCGATGTTGAATAGATCGATACCATATTGGAATCGAACCTCGTTTTCTGCCGAAAGTTCCGGCTCAACGAGCGTGAGCCGTTCGGCTGTTTTCCGCTTTCGCGGTGCCACTAGTTCTCGACTGTTTCTGTTTCGGCTTCGGCCGGAGGCGGTTCTTCAATCAGCCCTTGGGCCATGAGTGTCCACTGGCTCCTGTCGGGCGTGCGGCCGAGTTCCATTCTGTAGAGTTTCCCTGTGGCTGTGTCCATCATGTAGTGCCAGTGGGTCCGGTCGATATTGAAAGACTGCAGCTGAAACCGACCTGCAGTGGTACTTCTGGACATCTCATCCCGGAGGAACTGCTCCAACTGTCCCAGGTAGACCTTGATGGAATCATCCTGAGGACTTGCCGTGGCTGTTACCACCATAAAGCAAGCAATCAGCAGAGCGCCGGTGAGGAGTCCCCATGCGTAACGTTTCATCTCATCTCTCCTTAGTTAGGTTTATGACTAACGTGATCGTTCATATTCTTCCATCCTCCTGACGAAATCATCTTCATCCGTCGCCTGAAGGAGTGGACTCATTTCAATATTTTCTTTCATGGAAATCTTTTGTACAGGGCCGTAATCGTGTCCTGAGTAGATGGTGGTGTTACCAGGGAGGGTCAGCAGCTTCCCGGAGATGGAACGGTAAAGCTGCCGGGTGTCGCTGCCGGCGCCGATGGTCCGTCCTGTCCGGCCCACAAAAATAGTGTCACCGCTGAAAAGGGCGTCTTCTACGTGGAAGCAGGTGCTGTCCTGGGTGTGACCCGGTGTGTGGATGGCGGTAGCGGTGAGACCGCCGATCTGAATGGTGTCACCATGGGAGAGGGCTTGTTCATTCTGCCACCGGCCGGATCCGCTCATGACGCACACTTCGGCGTTTGGATAGGCGGATGCATATTCCTCCAGATGGGCAGTGTGGTCAAAATGGGTATGTGTCACCAAAAGTTTTGACGGGGTGAGACTGTTCTCATCAATGGTGGATTTCAGGTTGCTTAAGGGGATCGCCGCATCGATGATAGCTGCATCATCAGAGGTGCCATCGGAAAAAAGGTAGGTGAGATTCTCGTCAAATCCACCCTCAAATGTCCAGATCTTCATGGGCTCGTCCTAAGTTGAGTATTGAGAAAATGTACGATGATGTCCAGTGCAAGTGAATTAATTTCTTTTTGGGTCCGGTCAGCATGTTTGGAAGCTAAAAATGCCATGACAGATCAAAAGAAAATCCTTGAGAAAATCCTTGCCCCTCTTGCAGAGGAAGAGATTGATATATCAGGCATCGACCTGGTTGATATGAAGCTGGATCGGGAAGCGGCACTGGCCCTCCAGCGGGAAGTGCGCATGATGGTGATGCGGGGCCAGCACACTACCGTTGATCTGGACGGCGTGGCCATTCCGCTGAGCTCGGAAGAGATCAATACATTGCTGAAAGAAATACTTATTCCATATCAGAAATCGGGAGCATCAAAATGAGAACATCAGGTATTTTTATGGTGCTAGCGGGGATTGTCATAATTGCTTTTTATATTATTTACGAACTCTTGAAAGTAATTGTTTTTATTCCAAGTAAGATGAGGATTGCCGTGGCCCTTATCTTGGTGGGCGGACTGCTGGTGCTGGCAAGCATGATAAAGGAGAGAGTTTCTGATTCCAAAGGTGAGTCTTTTAAAGGAATAAAGTCATGATTTTAACTACATCTTCGACAATTCCCGGTTACGCCATAACTGAATCAAAAGGATTGGTGAAAGGCAGTACCATACGTGCCAGGCATGTGGGAAAAGATATTGTTGCTTCTCTCCGGACCGTCATAGGAGGTGAGATCAAAGAGTATACGGAAATGATGGCTGAGTCCCGGGAAGAGGCTAAGCAGCGGATGATCGAGCGGGCCGAGGAGATAGGAGCTAATGCCATTACAGACATACGGTTTACCACCTCCATGGTCATGTCCAACACTTCAGAGATACTGGCTTACGGGACAGTGGTTAGGGCTGTCAGAACCTGAACGGCCAGTATTTCACGACTTTTTCATTTTTTCTACGGCCGCCTTTATTTTAGCTTGGCTTTCTGGCGTTTTCCACTGCTGGATGAATTGATCTATCGAGTCACCCTCTTTTTCATACAGTTCCAGCGCCGGTGCATTGAGATGTTTCTTCAACCGCTGGAAGGGGGCAAGAGAGTCTGCCAAGGAGGTTGATATTTTTAGCGTCTCTGTTTCGGCATCATTATTGATCTCGTTCAACATACCGAGCTCAACTGCTTCCTCCGGTAAGTAGAATCGGCTGAGAGAGGTCACTTCAAACTGACGGTGGGCCGGGACACATCTTCGGACAGCCGCCAGGGCAAAGGAGGGGAGATCGAGGCCCAGAGCCAGTTCATTCATTCCCATTTTGTAGTCACCTGGCACGCCAATACGGTGATCACACGATAGGGCCAGGAGGCACCCGCCGGCTACAGCGTGACCATCTACAGCGGCCACAACGGGGCCTGGGAAAGTCATAATGTTCATGATGGCACGGCCCAAAGTTTCGATAATCTTCCAGGCATTGTCATCGTCTCCTTCCATGAGGTTCACGATATTCAGGCCGGCGCTGAAAAAGCGGCCGTTACCTGTTAGAACCACACCGTCAAAGCTGTTGTCCGGGATGCAGGCATCAGCCACGGCGGTAAGAAACGGCAGATCCATGGCGTTAGCGGGACCGTGGTTCATACGGAGGACTTTGATCCTCCCTTCAATGGTTGAATCTATCATCTGTCTGTCTCCCTCGTCATTTCAAAACAATTTGATGTGGCTGGACGCCCTCGTATTTTCCGTTATCTAGTCCGGCTTTTCAACGGGTATTTACAGATGATGAATGTTCAACAGTCCGCCTTCGTCGCTGCACAACGAATCAAAAATTACGTTCTGGAGACGCCGGTTGAGCATTCTCTCTGGCTCAGTGAGGAGACAGGTGCTGACGTCTGGTTCAAGTGTGAAAACCTTCAGCACACCGGCTCCTTCAAGTACCGAGGTGCGGTAAACAAACTGCTTTCTCTCTCAGATGCTGAACGGTCCGCTGGTGTGGTGGCTGCCTCCACGGGAAATCACGGCGCCGCTGTGGCTCGGGCCATGTCACTTCTAGATACACCCGGCGTCATCTTTGTGCCGGAGAACGCCTCTCCAACAAAACTGAAAACCATTGAGCAGTACGGTGCAGAGGTTAGGGTGGCGGGGGACGATTGCGTGGTGGCGGAAGCGGCAGGGCGCCGTCATGCGGAACAGAACGGCATGGCCTATGTTTCGCCTTACAATGATCCTGATATCGTGGCGGGGCAAGGGACAGCAGGAGTGGAACTCGTGAACCAGCTGCCGAACATGGAGGCTCTTTTTATCTCCTTGGGAGGCGGTGGGCTCATCTCCGGAATGGCCGGTGCAGTGAAGGGGGAGAAGAAAGTATTTGTAGTGGCATGCTCACCTGAGAATTCACCGGTCATGCATAAATCCGTTGAAGCAGGGAAAATCCTGGATCTGGAATCTAAGCCTACCCTGTCAGACGGCACCGCCGGCGGTGTGGAGGAAGGGGCTATCACTTTTGAGCTTTGCCAAAAACTTGTGGACGATTATGTTCTTATCACGGAGCGTGAGATAGCCGACACGTTTGGGGCATACACGAAAAACCACAGTATGATGATCGAAGGGTCCGCCGCTGTGGCTATTGCCGGGTTTCTGAAACAGAAAGACCGGTGGCCCGGCAAACAGGTAGCAATTGTGTTGTGCGGTGCTAACATAAGTAAGGAAACAATGGAGGAACTTTTGTGAAAACATACTCTTTGGATCAGATCAAGTCAGCTCTGGAAGGGGTGGATCTTATGCCTCTTATTGAGGAAGGGTTCGTGGCCTACTCTGATGGACGCTCCGTAGTACCGCCGGTTGGGGAACTGGTGTTTAAAAATCCACCCGGCGATGTTCATATCAAATACGGCTACATCCAGGGAGACGAATATTACTGTATAAAAATTGCCTCAGGTTTCTATAATAACGAAAAACTGGGTCTTCCCGGCGGTAGTGGCATGATGTTGCTGTTCAGACAGCAGACAGGAGAGTCAGTCTGCGTGCTGCACGATGAGGCGTATCTCACCGATATCCGGACAGCCGTGGCTGGGGCCATTTCGGCCAAGCTGCTTGCACCGGATAATGTCAGCGCTATCGGTGTTATTGGTACGGGTGTGCAGGCGCGGCTTCAGGTGGAACATCTGAACGGTGTAGTTGCCTGCAAGGAAGTGGCAGTGTGGGGGAGAACACCTGAAAAGGTGGCACTTTATGAAAGTGATATGACGTCCAAAGGTTACACTGTTACCGTTTGTGATTCACCAGCGATAGTGGCTCAGCGAAGTAATCTCATCGTTACAACAACGCCGGCCACGGAACCGTTGCTTAGCGCTAATGACATTTCTCCAGGTACACACATTACTGCCATGGGATCCGACACTCACAATAAACGGGAGCTGGATGGTGCCATTCTGGCCAGCGCGGATCTTGTGGTGGCGGACAGTATTCCCCAGTGCCGGGAGCGGGGAGAGATTGCCTGGTGTCTCCGGGAAGGGTCAGTTTCAGAAATAGATTTGGTAGAGCTGGGCAACGTAATCAGCGGTAAAGTACCGGGGCGAACTTCTTCCGGGCAGATTACTGTTGCTGATCTCACTGGGGTGGCTGTGCAAGACATCCAAATTGCAACTGTAGTTTATAAGTCTTTGGATAATTGACACCGTGAAAGGAGAATAAGATGAAATTCAAAACATTTGAGCTGGAGCGAAACATGTCCGTCTGGGAAAATGCGGTGGATTACAATCTATCCGAAAGTGGTGTCCATCCGCTGACGCTTAAGGATGTTTTGACGCCGGAGGAATTGGAAGAGATTTCCGGTATGGAACTCTATTACACCGAGGCTAACGGTACAGTCCTCCTCCGAGAAACGGTGGCGGCCATGTACCCCGGCTCCACGCCCGATCATGTTCTCATCACCAACGGCTCCGCTGAGGCCAACTTTCTTTGTACCATGACACTCCTGGAGCCGGGGGATGAACTGATCTATATGGTACCCAACTACCTTCAGATCGGAACGCTGGCCAGCAGCATCGGCGTGGAGGTGAAAGAGATCCGGCTGAGACCGGAACTGAACTGGCAGATGGATTTGGATGAACTGAATTCACTGGTGACGCCCAAGACAAAGATGATTGCTGTCTGCACCCCCAACAATCCTACAGGCGCCATCATGTCTGCGGAGTCTATGGCGGAAGTGCGACGGATGGCTGATGAGCACGACCTGTATCTTCTTTCCGATGAGGTGTACCGGGGTGCCGAACTGTCTGGCGTGGAATCACCCACTGTCTACTCAGGGCGGAAAAAGGATATTGTTAACTCAGGACTTTCAAAAGCATACCGTCTCCCGGGGCTTAGACTAGGGTGGTCCGTCACCGATCCGGACACCATCTGGGAACTGTGGAAGCTTCATGATTATACTACCATCTCACTGGGGCTCGTGAGTGACACCGTGGCAAGCAAGGTGCTCCAGCCGGACAGGAGGAAGGAACTTCTGGCCGGGACACACCAGTTTCTTAATACCAACCTTGCCATACTCACGGAATGGATAGAGAGCCAGGACGGCCTGTTTTCATTTACACCGCCGGAAGCGGCGGCCATCGCCTTTCCCAAGTATCACCTCGACATTCCTTCCATTGAATTGATAGAGAAAATCCGAGATGAGAAAAGTGTTCTCATCATGCCAGGGAAATGGTTTGGGGTAGAGCAACATGTTCGCATCGGCTACGGCACACCGCCAGAGCTCCTGAAAAAGGGTCTTGCCCTAATGGGGGAGACTTTCAACAGCATGCGAGAGCCGGTACCGGCGTAAACCCCCATTTTCACCCTTTAATTGTTGTCATCTTTGAGCGGGGGTAAATTCGGCGTCAGCCCCGGTAGCTCAGTTGGATAGAGCAACGGACTTCTAATCCGTAGGCCACAGGTTCGAATCCTGTCCGGGGTACCACTCGAATAGTCAAACTATTCAACACTTAAACCGTGCAGGTGACTGTGTGGTAATTACTAATCATGACTTATACAGAAAAACCTAGACTTACATTTTTTCAAATAATCCTTCCTGTCTTGTTCCTGGGAATATTAATTGTTATTGGGATGGTCATCCGCCCAAAAATATGGGGCCAACCTCCCTTTCCCCTGGAAATAGTATTCTTGCTGGCAGCGGTATTTGCTATCGCTGAATTCATGCTACTGGGTTTCCAATGGAATGATATCCAAAATGCCTTTATTCAAAAATTGGCGAAAGGGTTCCCGGCCATCCTGATTTTGTTTGCCATCGGTATCATAATCGGTACCTGGATTATCAGCGGCACCATCCCCATGCTGATCTACTACGGAATCCGGTTAATCAATCCCGCCTACATTTATTTGCTGGCCTTTCTTATCCCCATCATTTTTTCCACGCTGACGGGGACATCTTGGGGATCAATAGGCACCATCGGTGTGGTTATCATCGGTGTTGCTGGTGTAATCGAAGCCAATTTGGGAATTACAGCCGGTGCCATCGTAGGTGGGGCTTTTTTTGGGGACAAACTTTCGCCCCTCTCAGATACCACCAACATCGCCGCTATGGCCACCGAAGTAAACCTTTACGACCATATCCGCTCCATGATGTATACTACTATGCCATCGGCCGTTTTGGCTTCAGGGATATATTTTATCCTCGGATTTACTCATCCTCCCACAGGAAGTGAATTGGACACGAATCAAATCGCGCCTACCTTGGAAGCGATCGCAGCTATGTTCAATTTTAATATTTTCCTATTGGTTCCGACTATCATCGTTTTGATCGGCTCCATACGAAAAATGGCCACCCTGCCAACCTTGCTTATTTCTTCTCTATCGGCCTGTCTCTTGGCAGGTATATTCCAACCATATTCATTGGGTGATATCATGACAACCATCCATAGAGGATTCGATTCAGAGATGGCTTATTGGGTGGCAGAAATACCGGAAAATATCAAAGTGTTATTCACCCGTGGAGGCCTGTATGAACTGAATGAAGCTATCATATTTTCCATCATGGTATTTGTATTTATCGGTACGATTGACCTGGTTGATGCCATGCCAAAAATTGTGGACCGGGTTTTCACCTTTATCAAATCTAAAGCTTCACTAATTATATCTTCTCTTTTCGCCACTGCCTTCACCAACGCCATCACCTCCAATCAGTTCGCTACCAGTTTCATCATTGGAGATGCTTTCGGAAAGCGTTACGATAAATCAGCTGTTTCACGTAAGGTTTTATCCCGGTCTATCGAAGACTACGGTACCATGTTTGAGAGTCTGATCCCCTGGCATGCCACAACCATTTTCCTAACGGCAACCTTGGGTATATCTTATGGAGAATACTGGCACTGGCAATTTATTTCCCTAATAAATCTGGTAATGGCGCCAACCTTGGCCATTTTAGGAAAAGGGTGTTTTTACAAGGAAGAATAAATACTGTATTATTATACATTCCGCCCCGCATTCAGCGAGACATCCCACTTTATAGACGGGATTAGATAAAGTTTTTTAACGTGCGGATGAGATGATCTACATCCGCTTCTGAATTGTATCCCTGAATCGATATTCGGAAGGCTGTAAGTCCCTCATGAGCCATGGTGGGTATCTCAATTTGATGATCATCATATAATCGTTCTTTAAAAGCTACTGTGTCATCCATGGGGAATAGGATGGTGGCCATCTGCCCCAGCCAATCATCGGGACAAAGTTGCGGCAGTCCTGTCAATTCGGTGATCCGGTTGCGTGCATCCAATACCATTTCCCCGCAACGTGATCTGACTGAATCCCAATCGTATTGATCCTGGAATTCAATGGATGCCGGGACGGTAAGAAAGGCACTCATATCCCGGGTGCCCTGCCACTGGAAAATATTCACAAAGCGGCTTTCACTATGCAGCTGGGTCGATGCCTTAAATTCGTCGTATTCTTCTCCCCAGCCCCAGCTAAAGACTAACGGCTGCATTCTATCTTGAAGTTCTTTCCTGACATAAAGAAACGAAACACCCTTCGGGCAGCACAGCCATTTATGGCAAGCACCGGTATAATAATCGGGGTCCATTGCTTTAATGTCTAAAGGAATATGTCCCGGCACGTGGGCCCCATCAATAATGGTTTTAATCCCCCGTACTTTCGCTTCTTTGACAATCTTATCTATAGGGAGGATTAAAGCAGTAGAACTGGTGATATGGCTTAAATAAACATATTTGGTCTGCGGTGTAGCTTTAGACCAAAACCGTTGGCAGAATTCTTCAACTGACGTAATGGGTAAGGGAATTTCACTTTTGATATATTTGAAACCCGATTTTTGAGCATAATAAACCCACGCCCGATCGCAGGCACCATATTCTTGATCAGTGGTGAGTACTTCATCCCTCTCATTCAAGTTTAAACTAGGAATTAGATTACTGATTGCATGAGTGGGGTTTGGGAAATAAACCAGATCATCTTTGTCACAATTGATGTATTCACCTAAGGCTCTTCGAGAATTTTCTAGATCGGTAAATACTTCTTCTGTCTGGAATTTGACGGGACGGGTTTCCAGCTTTCTTTGCCATTTCTGGTATTCATCAAAGATCGGTTTTGGACAGGCACCGAAAGAACCGTGATTTAAAAAAACAATATCAGGATCCAGGAGAAATTGGGGACGCAACAATTTTGGTGTGTTGTTCATATAAATAATAATAGGCTTCTTTTACCAAACAAAAAACCCTTCGAATTAAGGGGTTTTATTCTATAATTGCTAATCCTGTACAGATTTATATAGCTTATATTCCTAGACATTTTGCAATGCAGTTATTCACTGACTATGAGAATAGTTTGAATGAAAATGACCCCTATTATGCTTCTCAATCTTTATAGTGAGAGGGGGGTAGTTAGGATAAAAAAGTGGAAAGAAGCTTATACAATTTTGGTGGAAGTAGCACGACACGTGCAACAGATTTAAGGCGCATTCCCTAGCAAACAATGAAAAGATATTTTTTTCCAATTGGGTTTTTTGCGGTTTGCATCTTGACCGCTTCAGACCGGCCTACTGTTACAGCCCATTGGACTGATAGCCCCATCACTGTAGACGGTGCTCTGGATGAACCCATCTGGCAGACCATTCAACCCATTACTGAATTTGTCCAGCGCTTGCCTCATGATGGGGATACGCCCAGTGAAAAATCTGAAATGCGAATAGCTTACGATAGTAAATACCTCTACATGGGACTCACCTTTCATGATAAAAACCCGGAACTTATCAGAGCCTCCATTCTGAGCCGCGGGGGATGGATACACCGGGATGATTTTGTTTGGATCGGCCTGGACACGTACCATGACCGGCGCAATGCCTACTTCTTTGAAATGAATCCTCTGGGTACACAGGATGATGCCCTGATTACCGATGAGAATAAACCAAGTCTGGATGAATGGGCCTGGGACGGTGTTTACATTAGTGAAGGCAGAATTACTGATATTGGATGGATCATGGAACTTGCTATTCCCTGGACGACCCTGCGGTTTCCCGACAAAGAAGATTTGACAATGGGCATTGCCATTATGCGTCAGATCAACCGAAAAAATGAGAGTGTCATCTGGCCCCATATTCCACTTAATTATAATTCGGGCATTTTTCAAGTTTCTCAATACGCAAACTTGACAGGCCTAAAAAATATTAAGCGTGGTAAGAATATTCAGATAAAACCCTATGGAATTGGAGGAGCCCAAAAACAAGAAACTGAAGATGGAAACAGTAGCGAAAGTATTGAAGACGCCGGCTTGGATTTATACTATGGCTTGAAATCCAACCTCACTCTCAACCTTACTTATAATACAGATTTTGCTCAGGTTGAAGCGGATAATGTCCAGATAAATCTAACCCGATTCAATCTGTTCTATCCGGAAAAACGGGAATTTTTTCTTACCCGAGCAAAATTGTTTGCATTCGGCAATCCCCGCCAAACGGAAATGTTTTTCAGTCGCCGCATCGGCTTGAACCAGGACGTGTTGGGGGGTTCCAGACTTTATGGACAGATTGGTAAAACGTCCGTCGGCGCGCTAAATATTCATACTAGGGCTGAGAATGGATTGCCGGCCACCGCATACAGTGCAATCCGCTTGCGCTCTGATGTACGGGATCGTACAACAGTGGGTGCAATTATTACAGATTTATCCAGTAGTGGAGGTACCAATTCTGTATTTGGCATCGATGGGCAAATGCGCTTTTGGGGAAGCAGCAGTATCTCAGCCTGGTACAGTGAAGTAAATGATTCCGACCTGGGAAAACCGTCCTCTGCCTCCATGATTCGTGTGGATTTAAGGAATGAT
>SCKS01000118.1 GCA_004124465.1 Fidelibacterota bacterium | reverse complement strand
TCCCTCGATAAAATGGATAATTACTATCAGTTAAACCAATAGTTGAAGTAATAATAATGAATTATGATCATCTAATAAAGTACTTTAGGAAGGACAATCCTGTAAGGTAATACAAGGTTTGTTGAAAGTTTGTGAACAACTAATAAACCAATCCTTTAAGTCTGTAGAAAATCTTTACTCGATACAAGATATTTTGCAGCATAATAAATCAATTGAATTATTTGAAAGAAACAAATAGTTTTTATTTCAAGTGTGCCGGGAGAGGGAATTGAACCCACACGATGTTGCCATCACCTGATTTTGAGTCAGGCGCGTCTACCAGTTCCGCCATCCCGGCGGTAAAGTCCATATCAACAACGGGAAAAGTATAGATTTCATCTTAGAATTGTCAATATATTTCTCCTAGGCGATAATAAAATTTAGTAATACCGTTGTAGTACTAATATTGATGGCATATTAGGGTATCAAGGCGCATAGCAAGGAGTAATAAATGTTTAATAAATCGAGAAGGGAATTCATCAAAAAAGGCGGAGCCGGTTTGGCTCTGGCAACATTAACTCCCATGGTGACAGCGCGAGTTTTTTCATCAGCACCTGAATCAGACAGACGTGTACTTGTAATTGGTGCAGGATTGGCTGGTCTCAGCTGCGCTTACGAATTGAAGCAAGCTGGGTTCGACGTCATTCTTCTGGAAGCCCGGACGCGTCCCGGAGGTCGGGTAAGAACCTATCGCGATCCTTTTGCTGATGGTCTCTACGCCGAAATGGGAGCTGAGTATGTAGATTCCAGTGACACATACGCTAGGAAGTATTGCAAGAAATTTGGCCTTGAAGTTCTGACAGCCAAACTTTACGATGGTATTTTTGTTCGCGGTAAACGTTATTCCATGAAAGATTTTAAGGATAATAAACAGACATTACCTTTTGAGGGTGCTGAACCGGGAAAGCTGTTTGCAAATGAGAGGAAATATATAGAGCACTGGTTTGAAAAAATTGAGGACATTAACGATCTTCCAAAAGAAGTATTGGAATTAGATAAGATTTCCGTTGCCCAACTGTTGAGAAAGGAGAAGGCACCGAGAGATATTGTGGATCTATACACTTACACCAATGCCACGGAGAGTACAATCCGGCCTGATCAGGCGAATGCATTGGGATTTGTTTTGGGACATTACCGGGCTTCAGGCTTTAACGAAGATACAGATGAGGGGAGAATACTTGGTGGTAATGACCAATTACCAAAACGTTTTGCTCAGGAGGTATCTGATTCCATTATGTATGGAAAACCGGTTAGAAGAATATCTATGGGCAAGAAAGTAGTTGAAGTTGGTTTTGAGGATGGCGGAAAAATATCTACCATTTCTTCACCACGAATTGTCATTGCCATGCCTTTCAGCATTTTAAGAAAAGTTAGAATTGACAACGAGTTCCCGGCGGATAAAATGAAATGTATCCGTGAACTCCAGTACGGCCATGTTATGAAATTCGCCATGCAGTTCAAGCAACGGTTTTGGGATAAGCCCGGGAGTCTTGGCCAGCGTGTATTTTCAGATACGCCACTGAGGCGTATCTATCATTTCTCAATTGATCAGCCAGGGCCTCGCGGCATCCTTCTTACCTTCACCTCCGCCGAGGATGCGCAAAAACTGGGCAAACTGTCCAAAGTCAATAGGATGAAACGGGCAAGGGAGGTGGTATCCGGGATGTGGTCTGAAGCGGAAACTTATTGGGAGAACGGAACCGTAAAATACTGGAACGAGGACCCCTTTATGCAGGGGAGTTATTCCACTTCTGGGGTCGGTCATTCAAAAGGTTTCAAGGATATAGCCGGAAGGCAGGAGGGCATTGCCCATTTTGCGGGTGAACATACAGTAGCGGCTTCAATGAACGGAGCCATTAAATCGGGTGTCAGGGCCAGTGAAGAGGTGAAGAAGGCGGTCGGTGTCTAAGCGGAATCATCCAAAAAAAATAACTGTTCTTGGCGCTGGTTCCTGGGGTGGCACTATTGCGGAACACTTAGCGCAGCTGGGGCACAACGTTACAGTTTGGCACAGAAATGAGGAGGAGTTGAAACAGATGTCTGAAAAGCGGACCCACCCGTTCCTTGATGACCTTCAATTCTCACATTCCATTCGCTTCGTGGAATCAATGAATGATTTGAAACAACCTGAGCTGGTGGTCCTAGGTATTCCATCCCATGGAGTGAGGGATGTAATGAACAGTCTCCCTAATTTACTCCAAGATAGCGTGTATGTAAATCTTGCCAAAGGGATCGAGAATGATTCGCTGAAACGGATGAGCGAGATAGTCATGGAGTGTGGCGGTATAGATGGCAAAAATGTGGTAACGCTGTCCGGGCCCAGTCATGCTGAAGAGGTTGCAAAAGGATTACCCACCACCCTTGTAGCTGGTTCCAGTGATCCTGAAATAGCTAGCATGGTTCAACAAGTTTTTTCATCGAACACCCTCCGAGTTTACATCAACAGTGATATCATAGGTGTTGAATTAGGTGGTTCTGTGAAGAACGTTATTGCTCTGGCAGCGGGAGTGTGTGATGGTATCGGGTTTGGGGACAACACAAAAGCTGCGCTTATCACCCGGGGTATTGTTGAAATTACTCGTCTTGGCATTTCCATAGGGGGTAAAGCGGAAACTTTTGCCGGTCTTAGTGGAATCGGTGACCTTATAGCTACCTGCCTGAGCCGGCACAGCCGGAACCGTTACGTTGGCGAACAGATCGGCCGTGGACGCTCTTTGGAGGAGATTCTTGATGAAATGACAATGGTGGCGGAAGGAGTGAAGACCTCCAGCTCGGTGAAAGTGCTTTCGGAAAAGAAATCTGTTGAGATGCCTATATGTGATGCGGTTTATGAATCACTCTATGAGGGACTGGATCCTAAAGAAGCGGTGAACAGACTCATGACTCGAGAATTGGGAAGTGAGGAGAATTGATGCACAATCGGGAAATATCTTTTTTCGATCTCTGTATATTTGATTACAACAGCTTGTGTAATTTCTCATAGATTTTGCCCCCGTAGCTCAGTTGGATAGAGCATTCGCCTCCTAAGCGAAGGGCCACAGGTTCAAATCCTGTCGGGGGTACCAATCTTTTTTTGTAGCTAGATAGCTGATACTATGAATTAATGCATTTAAATTACCCGCTTATTTTCATGGGAGCCGACCATGCTTAAACCAAAAAGAAAGATTACAATAAAAGAGATCAAACAGGACCCTCTCCTTGAAACAGTCTTTAAGGGACAACAGTATTTTAATGAAAATAAGCGATTGATTACCCGAATTGGGGGAGGAATACTCTTGGTTGTGACGGTTTTAATTCTTTTCCGTTCTAATCGTTCTAGTGTTTCAACAGAAGCTGACGATATTCTCGCATCAGCCATGAGTCACTACCGGGCGGGAAACCACAGCATGGCTATTGCCGACCTGGATATACTTATTAATCAGTACAGTTCAACAAAGAGCGGTGAAACGGCTATTTATTATCTTGCTATTATTGAAATGGATGCAGGCAACGATTCCGAAGTCTGGAAATATG
>SCKS01000117.1 GCA_004124465.1 Fidelibacterota bacterium | reverse complement strand
CCCCCATGTTGATGCCTACCCTGAACTCCATCTGCTCCTCTTCACCAACGGAATTATTGCGCTCCTTGATTGTATTCTGAAATTCAGTTGCACAGATCACCGCCTCGACCGCGCTCTGGAACTCCGCAAGCACAGAATCTCCCGCAGTGTTGAAAATTCTTCCGTGATGCTCCTTAACCAGTCCTTCAATGATACCTCGGCAAACTTTCAGATTCTTGAGAGTCTGTTCCTCGTTTTCTTCCATCTTAATGCTGTAACCCACAACATCTGTGGCAAGTATTACCGTGACTTTTCTCTCTGTTTTTGACTCAGCCATAATATCTTTTTAAATAATCTGAAAAATTGAAATGTAAACAGGTTTTACTCATTTGGTCTAGAGGATTGTTCTTTAAAGCAGAGTATCATGATTTAATATTAAATTGTCAAGTGTAGACGATTTTTTCACTATATGGCTAATTCATCAAATTTGATGAAATTCAACAAACACAAATTCCCGTAAATGAAGTCGTCAAAACTGCTACGAATGTAATAGGAACTGCGAAAATCTTCCTTTGATTCGTTTTGATAAACCTATAGTATAAAATCATTTTAATTTATACAGAAATTTATAATGATAAATTTTGAAGGGTACGGCAACAATCCACCAAACGTCCTATCCTGGCTGAGAGATGCTGAGAGAGATTTGAAATGACGCTTGAAGATATTCTGGCCTTCGACGCCGCAGATCCACTGCGCGACAAACGCGATCTGTTCAACATCCCGGAAGGTGTGATTTATCTCGACGGGAATTCACTGGGCGTGCTGCCTAAGGCGACCCCTGATGCAATGAATGACATGCTCCGCCGACAATGGGGACAGGATCTGATCCGTTCTTGGAATAGTAATGACTGGATCAATGCACCGCGTCGGATCGGTGACAAGATCGGCCGCCTGATCGGCGCGGCAGAAGGGCAGGTCATTGCTGCCGATTCTACTTCAATCAATGTTTTCAAGGCTCTTTCGGCGGCTTCTCAGCTTAATTCCGGACGATTGGTGTTGTTGTCGGAAACCGGAAACTTCCCGACTGACCCCTACATGATGGAGGGGTGGGCAACAGCCACCGGAAACCGAATGATTGCGGAACTTGTTGAACCCTCTCGGATTCTTGATCGCCTCGCTCCGGACGTCGCTGTCCTCTTGCTCACGCAGATACATTACAAAAGCGGAGAAGTCTGGGACATGAACGAGATCACACGCCATGCCCACGAGGCTGGAGCGCTTGTGATTTGGGATCTCTCCCATTCCGCGGGGGCAATCCCTGTTGAATTGGACAAGTGTAGGGTCGATTTCGCCGTTGGCTGCGGATACAAATTTCTCAATGGCGGGCCAGGCGCACCGGCATACATCTACGTCGCTGAGCGTCACCAGTCAAAAGTCATGCCTGTATTGCCCGGCTGGATGGGACATGCATCACCGTTTGCCTTTGAAGACAGTTACACCCCAGGTCAGGGTATAAAACGTTTCCTGTGCGGCACGCCCGGTATTCTGGGCATGTGTGCCCTTGAAATCGGCGTCGATATTTTCCAGTCGGTCGATATGGGGGTGCTAAGGACAAAGTCCCGGCAGCTTGGTGATCTTTTCATCGCCCTGGTTGAAGAAAATCGCATGGGTTTCGAACTGGCCTCACCCAGGGAAGCAGACATGCGGGGCAGCCAGGTCTCGATCCGCCATCCGGGCGGCTACGCCATCATGCAGGCACTAATTGAACGCGGTGTGATCGGTGATTTTCGTGCTCCGGATATCTTACGGTTCGGATTCACCCCGCTCTACACACGTTACGTTGATGTATGGCAGGCCGTTTCGACGCTAGCTGATATCATGAATTCCAATGACTGGTGCGACGAAAAATATGCAGTGCAGGCAGAGGTGACTTAGGTAAGACAAGATGTGTTAAACTGCAAGATTATTTTTTTATTTCAGTGATTTTTTTTGAATTGGAACTAAGGTTTTTCCAAAGCCAGGCAAGTGGATCATAGAAGGCTCCTGCAACTCTCTCCTTAAGGGGTATAATCCCATTATCAGTTAATTTTATGTTTTCCGGACATACTTCAGTACAGCACTTTGTAATGTTGCAGTAACCCAGGCCGAAAACATCTTTAAGTTCTTTAAGTCGATTAAGTGTGTCAAGTGGGTGCATTGCCAGGGAAGCAATGCTTATGAGGAAGCGTGGACCGGCAAATTCCTTTACACTGTGGTCCCTGATCACATGACAAACATTCTGACAGAGAAAGCATTCAATACACTTGTGAAATTCTTGAATCCGGTCTATGTCTTCCTGCTGCATCCGGTAAGTACCATCTGTTTCTCTGGGCTTTGGGGTTAGTGGTCTAATTTTTTTATTGATTTCATAGTTGCGTGAGACATCTGTTACAAGGTCCTTCATATGAGGGAAACCACGCATTGGCTCAATCTGCACTGGTACATCCAGTGACAATTCATCCATTCTTGTCATACACATCAGTCTTGGCTTTCCATTCACCTCAGCACTGCAGGAACCACATTTGCCTGCTCTGCAGTTCCAGCGTACTGCAAGATCATTAGCATGCCTTGACTGGATCTGTTGAACTGCGTCAAGAACCACCATCCCCTCTGTAACTTCAACAGGAAATTCAAAAAGCTTCCCTTTTGACCCTTCCCCTCGGAAGACTTTAAATTGTGCTTCAGCCATTATTCCCTTTTGCCTTTTATCAGATTATTAATACAACAGTTTTTCCAAATGTTCTGGCATAGGTTCCCGTTCCCGGTTTTCAATAATCATACTTCCTTCATGATCACAGATGAATGAGTTCACATTCTGAAAAGATTCGCTGCTTTCAGGGAAATCTTCACGCGTGTGACCTCCTCTGCTCTCTTCTCTATTAAGTGCCGCCAGAGTGATAGCTTCGGCAACACATAATAGATTCTTCAGGTCGAGGGCATAATGCCATGCAGGATTGTATAGTCTGTTTCCTTCCACACGAACTTTTTCTCCACGCATCTTCAGGTCTTGCAGGAGTTGGAGGCCTTTTTTCATTTCGTCGTTTGTCCTTACAATACCTGCATGAATTTCCATTGTTTCCTGAAGATCTGCCATCACAGAATATGGGTTTTCTGTTCTTTCAGGATCAAATGGCTCGAGAGAAAAGCGTTCCATTTTTTTCAGGAGATCCTCGGAAGGATTTAATGCCTCTGCAATTTCTTTACTGTATTTTGCCGAATGAAATCCGGCTCGAGCCCCAAAAACCAGGAGATCAGTCAGAGAATTACCTCCAAGCCTATTTGCCCCATGCAGACCTCCTGCCACTTCTCCTGCTGCAAAAAGCCCCTTAACCGTGGTCATCGCAGTTTCAGGTTCAACACGAACTCCTCCCATGACGTAGTGGCAGGTTGGTCCTACTTCCATGGGAGTACTGGTAATATCCAAGTTGCCCAATTTCATGAACTGGTGATACATACTGGGCAATTTCTTTTTGATGTATTCTGCATCCCTCTGACTTGCAATATCCAGAAATGCACCCCCATGAGGACTTCCTCTTCC
>SCKS01000005.1 GCA_004124465.1 Fidelibacterota bacterium | reverse complement strand
GGTCACGGCTGGCATTCTCGCTGTTTTTTGGGTTGTTGTACTCTATCTTGTCCTCAATGTAACACGGATCGATCCCGATCAGCAGATGGCTCAAAAGATTTTTTACTACCATGTTCCATCAGCCTGGGTAGCGGGGCTTGGTTACCTTGTTGTTATGTTTTCCGGTGTCTTCTATCTCATGAAAAAAGATGAGAAGTGGGATCATTTAGGACTGGCTGCGGCGGAACTGGGGACACTTTTTTGTGCTCTAGTCTTAATTACAGGACCCATCTGGGCGAAGCCCATCTGGGGTGCTCCTTGGAGTTGGGAGCCCCGTCTTACTACTGTACTCATTATGTTCCTCATTTATATTGGATATTTTATGGTGCGTAATTTTGGTGATGAAGGAGAACGGACCCGTAGAATATCTGCGGTCATAGGTCTTGCAGCATTTATCAATGTGCCTATCATATATATCTCTGTAAAATTTTGGGCTGCCGATGCCCAACTCCACCCGCAGCCAGCTATGAGCCAGCAGTCCCCTGATGTCTTATGGACCTTTATACTTTCACTTTTGGTTTTCACCTTATTGTTTGTCCATATGCTTCGTTATAGAGTTCATATTCTTACACTACGTTCTAAAGTGCTGAGAATGAGATATGATGTATAAATACTTCGGCTTTTTTCTTTCTGCTTTCTTGGTAATTTCTATAGCTATTTGTGGTTGGATATACATTATCTACCGTCAAGAAAAGGAACTTTTGACAGAACTAAAAAGTTTGAACACAAATAAGGGTGAACTGGAATAGATATTATGTCTGATAAGGTTGTTCACGTTGTTGGGACAGGAACCATTGGAGAACCTCTCATCGGCCTCCTATCCGACTATAAGGAACCGCTCGGAATAGGTGAGGTCACTTTTCACAAGAATTCGCCACTCACTTATGAGCGTGCTAAAGTGAAAGACCTCTTGAGACGTGGTGCGGCGCTTGCTGTAGATGAAGAAAAAATGGACAGTTTCAAAGATATTGGCCTGGAACCTTCATTCGGAGCCGAAGAAGCTATTATGCGTGCCTCCGTAGTTATAGACTGTACACCAAAGGGGATTGGTCATCAGAATAAGCATAAGTATTACGAGAAATTTTTGGACAACGGAAGGGGTTTTTTGGCTCAGGGGAGTGAACAAGGTTTTGGTCTGAAGTATGCTCGAGGGATCAACGATACGGCTCTCGTTAACAGTGATGATCAGTTCGTTCAAATTGTTTCTTGTAATACGCACAATATTGCAGCATTGACAAAATCAATTAGCATGGCTGACGATTCCGAAACTTTGGATGAAGGTCGGTTCGTCTGCATTCGCCGGTCCTCCGATATCAGCCAGACCAGTACTTTTGTACCAGCTCCGGAGGTGGGGGAGCATGGCTCCAAGCAGTTCGGGACCCACCACGCTCGGGATGCATTCGAACTGTTTCAGACCATTGATCGGACGCCCCCTCTTTTTTCCTCAGCTATGAAAACTAATTCTCAGTATATGCATGTCATCTGGTTTAATTTGGAGCTCAAGGAAACTTTGACGTTGAATGATGTCATTGATAGACTGGATGCCAATCCGCTTATCGCCCTCACTGAGAAGACCAGTTCCGGCTCTGTTTTTTCCTTTGGACGGGACCATGGCCACTTTGGTAGAATTCTTAACCAGACAGTTGTTTCTGTTCCCACTCTGGCCGTACACGATGGTAACGAGGTGGTTGGCTACTGTTTTACTCCTCAGGATGGGAACTCGCTCCTCAGTTCCATCGCCGCAGCCACATATTTTCTTTATCCTGATTCATATGAAGAGAAGATTCAGATACTGAGCCACCTCATCTTCTCTGAGGTTTAATACTACCTTTCATTATCACATTTGGTCAGTCTCATTTCTGAGGCGTAACTTTTCCTGATGAGTAATATTCAACTGAGTAGAAAGAATAATGTCTAACACAGCTGAAGAAATTAAAATTCGATTCAGGGATGACCTGATTTCTTCTCAACTTATTGAGACGGAATCTTCAGGGCTTCTTGCAGTGTCCGGTGGTATCGATTCGGTGGTGATGGCTTATCTTTTCGCCCAGGTACGGGATAATTTCAAGCTTACTCTTGCTATTGCTCATTTCAATCACTCCCTTCGGGGTGAGGAATCGGATGCAGATGAGGATTTTGTAAAAGATCTGGCGAAAGCGCTGGGCATGCCATTCTTTTCAGAAAAATGGACGTCATCAGAACGGGGTAACTGGGAAGAAAGGGCCAGGGAAGCGCGGTACAGTTTCCTGAATAAAACGCGCCAACAGTTAGGTTATGACTGGATCGCCACGGCCCACCATGCAGATGACCAGGCTGAGACGCTTCTTATGCGGCTTGTGGAGGGGAGTGGTTATCGTGGTTTGAGGGGGATTTCGGAGCGGAACGGGAAAGTTGTTCGGCCACTGCTAAAATTCAGTAAGGCTGAATTCACCCATTATGCCGGTGAGAACGAGATTTCCTTTCGGGAAGATTCCTCCAATCAGGATACTCGTTTCCGGAGAAACAGAATCCGGGAAAATATTTTACCACAAATCAAAAAGTTGAACCCTCATTTTTCACAAACAGCCCAGAGAACCGCATCCAACATGGTGGAGATTGCGGAATGGGTGGAGGAACATTTGCACGACCTTTACGGGAGGGCCGTTTCAGTTTCTGACAATGGCCTCATTCAAATCGATGAAAAAGCATTAAAGGAAGTTTCCTCGTTCCTTCAGAAGGAATTGGTGAGGGAAGTAGTGAATGAAAACGATCTTCCCTGGCGCGGTCATGTTTGGAACAACCTCAACCATTTTCTTGAAAAGGCGACTATAGGAGATATAATGGTTTTACCGGGGGATTGCAAAATCCTTAAAGATCGTGATCGATTCCTCGTTATGCAGGAAACAGATTTTGATGATCTCAATGCTTTTCAGCTGGATATCGCCACACCTGTCTCCTTAAAGGTAAGAGGCCACAATTTCACCATGGACCTCACAAAAGAGCCAACTTTTTCCTCCGATGGTGCTACCGAGTTCATTGATTTTGACCAGCTTGACCATGGATCGCTTCATCTTCGCCTTTGGCAAGCGGGCGACAGGATGGTACCGCTCGGCATGAGCGGGCATAAAAAAGTGAGTGATATTCTGGTTGATGCCAAAGTGGACAGATTTTCAAAGATGTCACAGTACGTCCTGACATCCGGCCATGAGATCGTCTGGCTCTGTGGGCTTCGGCTGAATAACAAATTCAAGGTGACGTCTTCCACTTCCTCTGTGGCGCGATTGAACTGGAGCCACACCGAAAGACCGGAGGCACATTGAAAGAGTTTCTGTCAGAGCAAGCCATACGTGATCGTGTCCGTGAGATGGCTGCTGAGATATCAAAGGATTACAGTGATCACGCACCCATTTTTGTAGGTATCCTAAACGGTAGTTTCATCTTTATGGCTGATCTTCTGCGTGAATTGACAGTGGATTCTGAAGTTGATTTTTTGAAAGTTTCCAGCTACGACGGCACCGAGTCCTCCGGTACCGTACATCTGCTTAAAGATATCTCAGCCGAAATTACCGGCCGGGACATTATTATTGTGGAAGATATTATTGACTCAGGTTTAACCATTAACTTTATCGTTCGTAGGCTGAAAGAATCTGATCCTTCGTCAGTGGCTGTGGCAACTTTGCTTTTCAAAAAAGAGGTTGCCCAACTAAATTTTGATCCTGATTACATCGGATTTACAATCCCCCCGGATTTTGTAGTAGGATATGGCTTGGATCATAATCAAAAAATGCGGAACCTCAGGAATATTTGTGTGTTGGATCAAGAGGATATAGCTGCGTGACACAGAAGACTGACAAAAAAGATCATAAATCTCCCTCTCAGAACAAACCTGGTGGCGAAGGTGAAAACAAGTTCCAGTGGAAACAGGCAGGGAAAACATCAGTTGTCTGGATTGTTATTCTTGTTGTGGCCATTTTCCTATCGAACCTTTTTACTGCCAAGAACCGCAATGAAGTAGAGGTTCAATATTTTCAGTATAAGGACTTCCTTACGTCAGGGGCCATCCTGGAGGCTGAAGTCATTGAAAAAGAATTTCACGGAAAGCTCAAGGAACCTGAGGAGATCTTTCGCGAAGGGCAAAAGGTTGCTGAGTATACCCAGTTCGTTGTGACCCTACCCTATGTGGACGATACAATCTTGGCAGAATGGGATCAGTTTCAGGTTAAGTACAGTTTCCGGGAGCGGAAGGTGGATTGGTTCAGCTATCTACTCAGCATGGGGCCGTGGCTGCTTCTCATAGTTTTCTGGATCTTTATCATGAGAAGGATGCAAGGAGGCATGGGCGGAGGCGGCCTCTTCAACTTCGGTAGGAGTAAAGCCCGCCTTTGGGTTGAGGATAAGCCGAAGATCAATTTTGATAAAGTTGCTGGTTGCGAAGAGGCTAAACAGGAATTAAGTGAAATAATCACTTTTCTGAAAAGTCCTGAACAGTTTCAAAAATTAGGTGGGCGCATTCCAAAGGGCGTCCTTTTACTGGGTCCACCTGGAACAGGGAAAACGCTCCTTGCCCGCGCGGTGGCGGGAGAAGCGAGCGTTCCATTTTTCAGTCTTAGTGGTGCTGATTTTGTGGAAATGTTTGTCGGTGTCGGTGCATCCCGCGTTCGGGATCTTTTCGAACAGGGGAAAAAAAACTCCCCAGCCATTATCTTCATCGATGAGATTGATGCTGTTGGGCGTCATCGAGGTGCCGGCTTGGGCGGAGGTCACGACGAACGCGAGCAGACCCTCAATGCCCTTTTGGTGGAAATGGACGGTTTTGAATCCACCACCAATGTGATCCTCTTGGCCGCTACGAACCGGCCGGATGTACTAGACAATGCACTATTGAGACCGGGTAGATTCGATCGGCAGGTAGTGGTGGATATTCCTGACCTCCGCGGAAGAGAAGGGATTATGAAAGTCCACTCAGAAGATATTCCTCTTGCTAAGGATGTGGATCTAAAAGTGTTGGCCAAAGGGACTCCTGGACTGGTGGGTGCCGATCTTGCAAACCTTGTGAATGAAGCTTCTTTGCTGGCTGCCCGGGATGGAAAATCGAAAGTTTATATGGAAGACTTTGAGTCAGCTAAAGACAAAGTAATGATGGGTGTTGAGCGGAAAAGTATGATCATCAGCGATGAAGAGAAAGAATTGACGGCCTACCACGAGTCTGGTCACGCCCTTGTAGCCAAACTTACGCCCAAGGCTGATCCGGTCTACAAAGTGTCAATTATTCCCCGGGGGCGCGCACTTGGTGTAACGGCACAGCTTCCCGTGGATGAAAAACACAATTACTCTGAGTCTTATATTAAAACGCGGTTGAAAGTTCTCCTCGGTGGTCGTGCAGCGGAAAAACTTGTTTTCAACGAACTGACTACAGGTGGCGGAAATGACATAGAAGTAGCCACAGGAATGGCTCGAAAAATGGTTTGCGAGTGGGGTATGAGTAATCTCGTAGGTCCCTTAACATTTGGAAAGAAAGATGAAGAAATCTTTTTGGGGAGGGAGATTGCAACCAAACGTGATTACAGTGAGAACACCGCAATAAAAATAGATGAGGAAGTTTCTAGAATCATTCGTGAAGCCGAAAAGGAAGCAATAAAACTGTTGAAAGATAACGAGAAGAAGCTTCATCGTGTGGCCAAGGAATTATTAAAGTATGAAACTATTGATGGAAATGATCTTGACAAAATCATGGCAGGTAAACGCCTGAGGCGCCGCCGCTCAAAATCTGCCAATGGCGCCAAAGATGGTAAAGCTAAAGAATCCGCCTCTAAAACTTCTGAAGAAAAAAAAGTGGCGGAAAAGTCTGCCTGAGAACTAACCTTCCCACATCTCCACTCAAAAATGGAGTGGAATCAAATACCAGACAAATGATGGACCAGTTGATGCTTGAGGAGCGGACGCTCCTTATGGGGATTTTGAATGTGACGCCTGATTCTTTCTCTGATGGTGGCGTATACCTCAGCAAAAATGCAGCGGTGGACCGTGCTCTTCAAATGGTCCATGAAGGAGCAGACATCATTGATATTGGCGGTGAATCGACCCGGCCGGATGCTGAACCGGTTAGTGAGGAAGAGGAGCTGAGTCGTGTATTACCCGTGGTTGAAGCCCTGGTATCAGAGGTAAATGTTCCCATCTCGATCGACACGTATAAATCAACTGTGGCAAACCTGTGTCTTGAGGCAGGTGCAACTATCGTTAATGACATTTCTGCTTTACGTTTTGATGACGCCATGACGGAACTTGTTGCAAATTATAGTGCTTACGTTGTACTGATGCATATGAAAGGTACGCCCCGGAATATGCAGGATATGCCTGATTACAGTGATGTTGTGGGCGAGGTAGAGGTATTTTTTGAAGAGAGGGTCACTGCTGCCAAATCCGGTGGTATAGCTAGAGAATGTATCATACTCGATCCTGGCATAGGTTTCGGAAAGACTCCTGTTCACAACTTTACCATTTTGAGTGATTTGGAGCGAATTTCGGGTCTCGGATTTCCTCTTTTGGTCGGACCGTCAAGGAAATCCTTTATCGGAATAACTCTGGACCTTCCGGAAAACGAGAGACTAGAGGGTACCGCTGCATCCGTTACTGCCGCCGTACTGAACGGCGCAAAGATTGTTCGTGTTCATGATGTGAAAGAAATGAAGCGCGTGATAACCATCACCGATTCAATTTCTGCCGTAAGGGGTGAAGCATGACGCTCTTCAAAGTTGGCTTTCTCACCATTACTGTGCTTGATATTATCGATATCCTGCTGGTGACGTGGCTGTTCATCAAACTGTACAACTATTTCCGCGGTACGCGTGCCGGTCAAATGTTGGTAGGGCTCATCATAATTCTTCTCTCTTCTTTCATCTTTCGTGCAATTGGCATGAGTGGTATGACATGGATCGTGAATCAGGTCCAGACGGTTTGGGTGGTGGCATTTGTCATACTTTTTCAGCCGGAGTTGCGGCGACTATTGATTTACGTTGGTACAACACGGTTTTTTCAGCGACTATTTCGCGTGGGAAGCTCCACCACTATCGATTCAGTAGTTGATGCCACCACAAAATTGCAGGAAAAAGGCTGGGGAGCCATCATTGTTCTTCAGAGGGATACGGGGCTCAAAAACATTAAAGAAGCAGGTACCCATGTCAAAGCTGAAATCAGTTCACCTCTACTGGTATCAATTTTCAACCCTGGATCTCCTTTGCACGATGGCGCTGTTATTATTCAGAACAATATTATCGAATCAGCACAGTGTATTTTACCCTTGACAGAAAGTGAGATGATCGATCCGGAAATGGGGACGCGCCACAGGGCAGCACTTGGTATTAGTGAAGAGACAGATGTTATCGCCATTGTGGTATCCGAAGAAAAAAAGCAGATTGCGGTGGCTGTCAACGGTGTTTTTCAATTGAATCTAGATGAACTTTCTTTAAAGGGCTTTCTGAATGAAAACCTCTTTCTCAGCTCAGGCGAGTGATTGAGATTTCATCAGGGTTTCAGTAATTTCACACCTGATTATTGGCGATATGGATCTTTCTGAACTCAAAGAGAAATTTCAAACCCTCCATAAAAGATTTAACAATCTTCGGGGGTATCTTTGACTTGACCTCTTTGGAGGACAAGCTCTCCCAACTTAGAGCCAAAACAGTCGCCGGAGATTTTTGGGACAACACCTCTTCCGCAAAGACTATTCTCAAGAAGATTTCCATAATAGAAAAAGAGCTGGAACTGTGGAATGGTGCTCAAAGAAAAAAGGACGACTGTGAAGTGCTTCTCACTTTCTTGGAGGAGGAAGAGGATTCTGCTTCCCAAAATGAGTTTCAATCAGAATTGGATGAACTCCAGAAGACTGTTGATGACCTGGAGTTGCGGCTTATTCTCAGCGGGACGGAAGATGCAAACGATGCCATACTCACCATCCATCCCGGTGCCGGTGGGACGGAATCCCAGGATTGGGCTGAAATGTTGTATAGAATGTATGTTCGGTGGATTGAAAGGAAAGGGTTCTCTTACTCAGTCATCGATTTCCAACCTGGAGATGAAGCGGGCCTTAAAGATGTTACGCTGGAAGTGGAGGGAGAGTATGCCTACGGACTGTTGAAGGCGGAGGTGGGTGTTCACAGACTTGTGCGGATATCCCCCTTCGATGCATCGAACCGTCGGCATACGTCATTTGCTTCTATTTTTGTCTACCCCTCCATAGATGAGGAGATTGAGGTGGAGGTGAAGCCTGATGAAATCAGGATTGATACCTATCGCGCCAGCGGCGCTGGCGGACAGCATGTGAATAAGACTGATTCAGCCGTCAGAATTACCCATATTCCCACGAAAATTGTGGTGCAATGCCAGAATGAGCGGTCCCAGCATAAAAACAAAGCCACAGCCATGAAGATTCTGAAGGCAAAGCTCTATCAGAAATATGTCGAAGAACAGGCTGAGTCCATGAAGGAACTTGAAAGTCAGAAAACAGACATCGGATGGGGTAGCCAGATAAGGTCTTACGTTTTTCATCCCTATATTATGGTAAAAGATCACAGAACAAAGCTTGAAGTGGGGGATGGTAAAAGGGTTATGGACGGTGATCTTGACGAATTAATAAAGACTTATCTCCTCATGGTTGCCACAGATAAAACAAAAGTCAAAATGGCCGAGAGCTAACGTGGCTACAGACAAAGAACAGAGTTTAAAGCAAATTATGGACTTCCGGCTGGAGAAACTGGAGAAACTCCGGGAACTGGGTGTAAATCCATACCCTTACAGCTTCGATGCGTCCCACCATTCAAAAGAAATTCTGGCCGACTTTGATAAACTGGCTGATAAACCGGTCTCTGTAGCTGGCAGAATTGTATCTCTGAGAAAGATGGGCAAGGCCTCTTTTTTTCATGTTCAGGATATGAAAGGCAAAATCCAAGTCTATATCAAACGGGATGAAGTGGGCGAAGATAACTATGAGATTTTTCAGGTGCTTGATATAGGGGACATCGTCGGTGTTTCAGGCCAGGTATTTAAAACAAAGACTGAAGAAGTAACTGTTAACTGTGGAAAACTGGAGTTGCTGTCAAAAAGTATTCGTCCCCTTCCTGGTGCCAAGGAAAAGGACGGAGAGGTATACCACGCTTTCAAGGACAAGGAACAGCGATATCGACACCGGTATCTTGATCTCATTGTGAATCCTGAAGTGAAGGACGATTTCATCAAGCGAGCAAAGATCATAACAGCAACAAGAAATTTTCTTGACAAGGCCGGTTTTATTGAAGTGGAGACGCCTGTACTTCAACCGCTTTACGGCGGCGCTTCGGCCCGTCCATTTTCAACACGACATCACACACTTGATCAGACATTATATCTTCGCATTGCAGATGAGCTTTACCTGAAACGTCTGATTGCCGGTGGTTTTGACGGTGTATATGAAATTTCGAAAGTGTTCCGGAATGAAGGTATGGACCGCAACCACAATCCTGAATTCACCATGCTGGAATTTTACAAAGCTTACGTTGATTACAATTTTCTCACAGATTTCGTTGAATCTCTTATCCGGGCAGCTGCCGAGGCGATTAATGTGAGCACTATAGATGTGTCTGGCCAAAGCGTCGATCTCAGCAAGCCATTCCTTCGGGCCGGATATATGGATCTCTTGAAGGATGCTGTCGGTGAAGATCTGACTGATGCCACGGAAAAGGATCTGTCGGCAATTTGCAAGAAACGGAAAATTCCCCTTGAGAAAGATGCTCATCTTGGTCGGATGTATGAAGTTATTATGAGGGAACTGGTAGAACCCAACTTGATCAAACCAATCTTTGTTACTGACTATCCTAAGGTGATATCGCCACTTGCAAAAATTCGGCGTGATGGTAATGAATCAATCGTGGAGCGATTTGAACTGTTTGTAGGTGGTGGCGAACTTGCCAACGCTTTTAGTGAACTGAATGATCCTTTGGATCAGCGTCGCCGTTTCGAGGCTCAGGTTCAACTTAGAGAACGTGGCGATGAGGAAGCACAAACCCTAGATGAGGACTATCTACAATCCGTTGAAATTGGAATGCCTCCCACAGGGGGTGTTGGTTTGGGTATTGACCGACTCACCATGCTTCTGATTGGGAAGACAAATATTAAGGATGTTATTTTCTTTCCGGCCATGCGTCCGCAAGACGATGAATAAAGATGAGCCTTCTCTCCTTTATCGCCCGCCGACATCTCGGTTCTAGGCATAGCCTTAGTTTCATTTCACTCGTTAGTTACCTCTCCATAGCCGGTCTCGCCATCGGCATTGCTGTTCTCATTCTGACGCTTGGTATTCTCACAGGTTTTGAACAGGAAGTTCAAAGAAAGATCATCAGTTTTGACGGACATATTCGCGTGAAAGGGTTTCTGGGTGATCCGGTGGCACAGTTTCAGCCTCAACTTGATTCCATACTGGCGCAACTCCCTCAAGTAACCGGAAGAATGCCCTACATCCACCACCCCGCCACAGCCCGGGTGAGGGGTCAGACCGAGGCTGTTTTCGTGGAGGCTTTTGAAGAAGAAAAAGCTCAAGGTGTGCTGGGAACATGGAAGAATCTCATTTCAGGTGAATTTACTTTGGGCGAGGAGGGTGGCAAATCCGGTATCGTTTTGGGTAGAGCACTGGCGGAGAAACTAAACACCAGAACAGGCGGGCGGTTGATTCTCATGGATTTGACCTCGTTAGGGAAACCGGGCCGTGCGCCGCGGATCGGTCAGTTTGAAGTGCGAGGCATCTATGAAACAGGTCTGAACGAATACGATGAATCTATAGTTTACATTGATCTGTCAGCGGGTCAGCGACTGTTCAATTATCGTGACCTTATCACTGGTGAGATTTTGTCCGTCTCAGACAGAAATGAAACAGTTTCTGTGGCAGGTTATCTTGATGATAACCTTAAATATCCTCTCATGTCTTCAACTTGGAAAGAGCGCCATTACAATCTTTTTGCTTGGCTCTCTCTCCAGAAGTATCCCATCACCGTAGTTTTTGCGCTTGTAGCTCTTGTTGCTCTGCTCAATATCATGTCATCCTTAACAATGATTGTTATGGAAAAGTCAAAGGACATCGGTGTTCTTCGGGCTGTGGGGTTCTCAAGGAAGAAAATTTCTCAGCTTTTTTTCTTCGAAGGTGGTATAGTGGGGCTTCTCGGTGTTAGCCTCGGCGTGGCGCTAGCCCTTCTGTTGGGGTGGATTCAGGTCCGCTTCGGCTTGCTCTCCATCCCTGAAGAAGTTTACTTCATGGGTAATCTCCCCATCCTTTTCACCATTGGGCATGTTCTTACTGTTGGCTTGTTTGGATTCATTGCTGCTGTTACAGCTAGCCTCTATCCGGCGTGGAAAGCTTCCGGTATCCAACCGGCTGAAGCCGTCCGTTACGAATGATGAGACTTGAAAGTTGGCTCGCCCGGCGTATGCTTCTTTCCCGTAAGAAAGTGGGATTGATCTCTTGGAGTGGAATCATTTCAATTCTTGGTGTAGCTGTGGGATGCTTTGCACTGATTATTTCAGTGGCTGTCCTAAACGGGTTTGAACGGGAAGTTCGTAATAAAGTGGTGGGTTTTGAATCTGATCTGAGGCTCACTTTAGGCGAAACCAAGCTGAACATGGACAATCTCGGCAGTGCCTTTGATCAGGAAAGTGACATTGCTGGATATTCTGCTTTTATCGAAAGGAAGGCCGTCGCCATCGCCATGGATGAGCGGTCGCTTGTCAAAGTAAAAGCTGTTGAGGAAGGAAGCCTACAGAAAATATACAAGATTGATGGTGTTGGAGAGATGGAAGTTATTGGAAACAAGGCGCCCGTCTATGTTGGCAAAGGAATCGCTGACCGCCTCGGCTTGCAGAGCGGAGACCGTTTGCGCCTCATGAATCCGCTGGACAATCAGATCTATCTCGGAATGCCCACTGTCTTGGATGGCCGTGTAGCGGGTGTGTTCGAAACTCGCATCTTGGATTTCGATCAGACCTATGTCTTTGTTCCTTTAAGGGTGGGTCAGGCCCTTTTTAAATCCATGGACACCTTTGACGGTATCGATTTTCGGCTGACGTCTTCTGCCAGAAAAGATACAATGAAGGCACTCATTCTTTCCAAAGCGCCTGCTGGTGCTGTTGTCTCCGGTTGGGAAGATATGCATCAGACACTCTTCCAAGCCATGCAGATGGAAAAGCTCGGTAGCATGGTTGTGCTGAGCTTAATCGTCATTGTGGCCTGTTTTAACATTGCTTCCACCCTCACCATGCTTGTATTGGAGAAAATTCGCGAGGTCGGAATACTGAAAACCATAGGTTTTTCACAAGTCAGAATTGGAAATATATTCCGCCTGCAAGGGATATTTATCGGTGGTTTTGGATTGCTGCTGGGAGGCGGATTGGGTCTTCTATTCGTTTTGGGGCAGGAGCGTCTGGGATTGATTCGATTGCCGGAAACCATCTATTTTGTTCAGTCACTGCCGGTGGCAATTTCTTTAACTGATGTGATCACGATCTTTCTAATTTGCGTTATTGTTATTGCTTTGGCTGTCTATTTCCCCAGCAGGGAGGCTAGGCGACTCTTGCCTACGGAAGCCATACAGTACGAAAAATGATCCTGAAAGCTGAAAATATTTGCAAGAGCTACCCTACCAGCGCCGGCCCGTTGGAGGTGCTGAGAGATGTTTCTTTATCTCTGAAGGAGGGAGAACTGATTTCCGTTGCCGGACCGTCCGGATGCGGTAAGTCGACTTTGCTCAACATACTCGGTACTCTGGATCAGCCTGACAAAGGGACTCTCGAAATTACTGGAAAAAATGTCGCGTTACTGGATGATGAATCTATCTCTAGGTTGCGCAGTGAATCCATCGGTTTCGTGTTCCAGTTCCATCATCTTTTGCCTGAGTTCACCATTGCGGAAAATCTTATGATACCCCAACGGCTGTTGGGTCGGAGTGAAAAGACCGCTACTGATCGGGTAACGGAACTTCTTTCAAAGGTAAATCTCTTGCCTAGATATAATCATCGTCCCAACGCTATCTCTGGCGGTGAGCGTCAGCGGGTGGCAGTCTTGAGGGCTCTTGTGAATGAGCCGGGTATCGTGCTGGCTGATGAACCGACGGGTAATTTGGATGTGGAGACGGCGCGGCAGTTGATGGAGATGATCCAAAATCTTGCGAAAGATTTTAATCAGGCCTTCCTTATCGTCACTCACAATCCGGACGTGGCGGCACTGTGCGAAAGGAACCTCACAATAAATGAAGGCACAGTTATTCCAGCACCATAAAAGTGATTTGATTGGGCTCTGAGAGGAAAGTAAATTTGCTCAGGCTTGTCTTAGTCGTATGAAAGAAAACTTTTCCAAACGCGTTCAAACGATCATGAAGTACGCCAAGGAGGAGGCTATCCAGCTTGGCCACAGCTATGTGGGGTCGGAACATCTTCTTCTCGGGATTCTCCGCGAAGGGTCGGGCCGCGCCGTCGGAATGCTTGAAGAGCTTGGCTGTGATTTGGACGAGATGCGGCTCATGATTGAGGATATGGTGAAACCCGCCGGTGGCACCATGACCTTGGGTCATCTTCCCCTCACAAGACGTGCTGAACGTATTTTGCGGAACACATTCATTGAAGCTTCAAATCTTAATGCAACCATTGCAGATGACTATCATCTGTTGCTTGCAACACTACAGGAGAAGGAAGGTGTTGCTTTTGAGGTTCTTTCCGCCTTTGAAATTGATTATTCATCTGTTGTTGAGTTGCTGAAAGAAGAAACGGAAACTTCTTTACCGCCGAGATCAAAAAGTTCCGCTACTGCCAAGAAGACCAAAACACCGGCTCTGGATCACTTCAGTAGAGATATCACCGAGCTGGCCCGAAACGGTAAACTTGATCCTGTCATCGGTCGGCAGCAAGAAATTGAACGTGTAGCGCAGATTCTTTGTCGCAGAAAGAAGAACAACCCAGTGCTCATTGGTGAGCCGGGCGTAGGAAAAACAGCCATTGCCGAAGGCCTAGCCCAGCGGATCATCGAACGTGATGTGCCGCGGCTGCTTCACAATAAACGCATTGTTGCGCTGGACCTTGCTGGCATCGTTGCCGGTACCAAGTATCGCGGTCAGTTCGAAGAACGAATGAAGGCTATCATGGCGGAATTGGAATCCTCTCACAAGATCATTCTTTTTATTGATGAGCTTCACACTATTGTTGGCGCTGGTAGCGCATCGGGCTCTCTGGACGCTTCTAACATGTTCAAACCGGCGCTTTCGAGAGGCGAGATTCACTGTGTTGGTGCAACAACCCTGGATGAATATCGGAAACACATTGAGAAAGATGGGGCATTAGAGAGACGGTTTCAAAAGATTTCTGTGAGCCCGCCGACTATTGAGGAGTCAGTGGCAATTCTCAACGGTCTCAGGAGCCGATATGAAAAACATCACAATGTCAAGTTTGATGATGATGCTATTCGAGCCTGCGTTGAGTTGAGTCACCGATATATTACAGACAAGTATCTACCGGATAAAGCTATAGATGTATTGGATGAGGCAGGTTCACGCCTGCATCTGCAGAATCTCACAGTACCTGATGAAGTAGTGGAATTTGAGTTGGAGATTGAGCAGATCAGGTTTGAAAAGGACACTGTTGTTTCTAGTCAGCAATTTGAGAAGGCGGCTAGTCTAAGAGATAAAGAAAAGGTCCTGTTAAAGTCCCTTGAAGAAGCACAGCGTAAATGGGCCAAAGAGGAGACGAAACATGCACCGTACGTAAGTGAACAGGACATAGCTGATGTTGTTTCCATGATGACGGGTATTCCTATCTCTGCAGTGGCTGAGACGGAATCGGAAAAACTCCTCAAGATGGACGAAAATCTCAAAGAATTTATCGTGGGTCAAGATGAAGCGATTAATATGCTCGCCAAAGCAATCCAAAGAGCGAGGGCCGGCCTGAAGAATCCTCGCCGACCCATCGGTGCTTTCCTTTTCCTCGGACCTACTGGTGTCGGTAAGACTGAGACAGCTAAAGTACTGGCCAAGCACCTATTTTCTCACGATGAATCCCTCGTGAAGATTGATATGTCCGAATACATGGAAAGGTTCTCAGTATCCCGGCTCATTGGTGCACCTCCCGGCTACGTTGGATTTGAAGAAGGGGGTGAACTCACAGAGCGAGTACGCCGTAATCCCTATTCGGTCATCCTGTTTGATGAGATCGAAAAAGCACACACTGATGTTTTTAATCTTTTACTCCAGCTTCTTGATGAAGGTATCCTCACGGACAGCATGGGGAGAAAGGTGGATTTCCGAAATACGATCATCATCCTCACCTCCAATATCGGCACCCGTGGTTTTGGAAAAGTGGGGACTTACGGCTTTGGAGATTCCTCAAAAGATTCAACTTTTGAGGCGATGAAAAACCGTGTGCTGGAAAAATTGGAAGATGTGTTCAACCCGGAATTCATCAATAGACTCGATGAATCCATTGTCTTTAAACCTCTCGAAAAGGACAGTGTTCTGAAGATCATCGACCTTCAGTTGAGTGACCTCGTGGACAATCTCAAAACAAAGAAAATGGAATTCCAAATTACCGATGCCGCGAAAACTCTACTTCTGGAACAAGGTTTCAGTAGTGAGTTTGGCGCCAGGCCCATGCGCCGTGAAATTCAGTCTTCCATCGAGGCGCCTCTCTCTGAATTCATCCTTGAAGGGAGATTTAGGGAAGGAGATACTATCAAAGTGGATGTCCTAAAGGGACAGATACACATTGTAAAACCGAGAAAACGTACGAAAAAAACTGTTGTGAAAGGGTCTAAGACCCCCCGCAAGACCACGAAAACTGACAAGAAGTCATAAAAGCTTCCGTCGGGTCTCTTTAATATTCTGACATAATCGCCCACTTTTTGTCTTTGGCACACTATTTGTGCCTAACAGAACGATAATTGATCAAACTTTAAGGAGTTTCAGGTATGTCTAAAATCATTGGAATCGATTTAGGAACCACCAATTCTTGTGTCGCCATTATGGAAGGCGGCGAGCCAAAGGTTATTACAAACCCAGAGGGTGGTAGAACGACACCTTCAGTTGTTGCCTTTACCAAAGATGGGGAAAGGTTGGTGGGTCAGCCTGCTAAGCGGCAAGCTGTTACCAATCCCAACAACACAGTCTACTCCATTAAGCGGTTCATGGGAAGGGAATTTGATGAGGTTCAAACAGAGATTAGCGAAGTGCCCTACGAGGTCAAGAAAGGGAAATCAGGCGCTGTTGAAGTTGCCATAGAAGGGAAAAAATATCTACCACCTGAGATCAGTGCAATGATTCTTCAAAAACTTCGCCAGACCGCTGAGGAATATCTTGGTGGAACGGTAACTGAAGCTGTCATAACAGTTCCCGCCTATTTTAACGACTCACAACGGCAGGCGACAAAAGATGCAGGTAAGATCGCAGGCCTGGACGTAAGGCGAATTATTAATGAGCCTACTGCCGCAGCTTTGGCTTATGGCTTGGATAAAAAGAACGATCAAAAGGTGGTCGTATTTGATTTGGGTGGAGGAACATTTGATGTTTCAATTCTTGATATCATGGATATTGATGGTGAGAAGTCTATTGAAGTAAATGCTTCCAATGGTGACGGTCACCTGGGCGGCGATGATTTTGATCAGAGAGTTATCGATTGGATGGCTGATGAATTTAAAAAGAGTGAAGGGATCGATCTTAAAGAAGATCCCATGGCTCTCCAGAGGTTGAAGGAAGCGGGAGAATCGGCAAAGCGTGAACTGTCTTCTTCCAAACAGACTGACATTAACCTCCCTTTCATTACTGCAGATTCAACCGGACCGAAGCACCTCAACATGACATTGACCCGTGCGAAATTTGAAGAGCTTGTGGATGACCTCGTTGAGCGTACAAGGAAACCTTGTGAACAGGCGCTTAAGGATTCCGGGCTCAAACCGGGCGACATTCACGAAGTAATACTTGTTGGTGGATCTACCCGTATCCCGAAAGTCCAGGAGGTTGTGAAAGATATCTTTGGGAAAGAACCCAACAAGGGTGTTAACCCTGATGAGGTGGTGGCTATGGGGGCCGGAATTCAAGGTGGCATTCTCGGAGGCGATGTTGAGGATGTCCTTTTGCTGGATATTACCCCTCTGTCACTTGGTATCGAGACACTGGGCAGTGTTTTCACCAAGCTGATCGAGCGGAACACCACTATCCCCACAAAGAAAAGCCAGATCTTTTCCACCGCTGCCGATAACCAACCGTCGGTTGAAATCCATGTGCTTCAGGGTGAAAGAGAGATGGCCGTATACAACAAGACCATCGGTAAGTTTCATCTTGATGGTATTCCCCCGTCACCGCGCGGGATCCCTCAGATCGAAGTCACCTTCGATATTGATGCGAACGGTATTCTCAATGTAGGTGCCCAAGATAAAGCCACTGGAAAAGAACAGAGCATCCGTATCGAAGCATCCAGCGGACTGAGTCAGGAAGAAGTGGATAAAATGGTGGATGATGCGAAGAAGCATGAAACTGAAGACAAGGAAAAACGTGAAGAAGTGGATGTAAAAAATCAGGCCGACCAGCTCATCTACCAGACTGAGAAAAACCTCAAGGAATTCGAGGAAAAACTCAGTGATGACGATAAGAAACGTTTAGAAGAAGCAGTCGAAAAGCTAAAAACGGCCTCTGCGGGGAGCAATTTGGAAGATATGAAGTCAGCTACTGAAGACCTCAATTCGGCTTGGAACGAAATTGCAGGCAAGATGTACGAAAGTTCCAAACAGGAAGGTGCCGGTTCTCAGGAGCCACCTGAACCCACCGGCGAATCCAAGAAAGGGGACGATAAAGAGATCGAGGACGCAGACTTCGAAGTCGTAGACGATTAACCTCTATATTATATCTACCTACTGAATGGCGAGTCATTTGATTCGCCATTTTTGTATTTGGAACTTCATTAGGTTAAATTTGTTTTGGAATAGTCTGTTTTGAGAAAAAGAAAAAAAGCACTCCTTATTCTTGCGCTTGTGCTGGTTTTGCTCAGCGGTAGCGTCATTTATATTGTCTTGGCTCCTGGGCGATGGACAAGGGAGATTGTCCAATATGTAAATCAATCACTCATGTCAGACAGTGGGTGGAATCTTTCGATTGGAAATCTGGAAGGTCAGTTGATCTCTGATATCCACCTTGAAAATATTTATCTTCGAAACAACGATGGTTCCCTCGTCTTTTTTTGTGAAACAAGTGCTCTAAACCTCGATTTTTCTCAGATAATCACCGGTAACTGGTCACTATCTAATCTTGTTCTTGACAATGTATTGATCACGCTGAAAGAAGCCGAGGAGGAAATTGACCTCGACATGAAATTTATGGAACGATTGGCCTATAACGGTTTGAGGGTAAAATCCTTGTCTGTCAACCAATCTTCAATATTGGTCAAGGAAGGATTAAACGAAAAGCTGTACAGCTTTGAAGCGTCCGGTCGCCTCCAACCCGATGGAGAGGCAGTGTCATTTCATGTCTCTCATGCCATGGTCCACGATTTTCAAACTGACAGTCAGCTTGATCTGGAAAGCGGTAAACTGAGGCTTGGGGCTTCTCAAGCTAGTGCCAGCAATATTTCAGCTGTTTTCAACGGTTATCAAATCTCATTGGATGGTGATGTTCAATTTTCTCCTAAAACAGATCTTGCAATGGAATTGAGTATTCAAAATATTGATTTAACGGAATTCAAATCGTGGCAACTTCCCGACATCTTCGATGCGCAAAATGCTGATCTTCACATTGAAATCAAGTCTGATTTAACTCAAGTGTATGTTGAAGCGAGACTGGATGAATCGGCTACTTCCACTCTCATTGCCGATATTGAGACACATTTTGAGGTAGATAACGGTGTTTACCGGTTATTCGATTCTGAGATTGATATTAATGAGGCTCGTTTCTCCGGCACTGGTATCTGGGAAGAAGATTCTAACCTTTCTCTTGATCTCTATGTTTCCGATCTCGATCTCTCCGAGTTTGGTCTCTCGGCAAAGAAGACCAATATTCAGGGTACCACCAAGATTAATTTCTCTCTTAGTGATGCCAATGACCTTTCTGGCGTCACTGCCAAGGTTGCCCTTCAGAATGACAACTTTGGTAGCGCCGAATTCCTGGCTGTTTCAGGAAGAATTGACTATAGTAACGGCATCGTTTCTTTTCCTGATTCACTGACTATAAACATGGGATTGGGTACCCTTCAGGCAAGGGGTAATGTTGACTTGGAAAGGGGGAAAACAGATCTTGTCTTTGTATTACAGGAAACCTCTTTACCGGTATTTGCATCATTCGCCGGTTTGGAGGGGAGCCCGGATGGTGTGACTTATGGCACAGTGGAATTGTCTGGCTTTATCGATGACCCTTCCGTCAAGGGAAATCTGACCATCCGCAAAGCATCTTTCAGAGATATTGAGATCTCTTCATTAAAGTCGAACTTCATGATTAACTCAATTTTCAAGACACGGCACGGCTCACTAGCTGCTGAGGCCGGAAACACAATCTTTGGTAACGTGAATGTGGATGGTGCCTCTCTTAATCTATACTTTATGGGAGACACTGTTCTCATCGCCAATGCAGATGTTAAATCAGGTGACGAGAATCTTAGACTCTCTGGTAAAATTGTGGAATTTCAATCGCTGGAAGTTGATCAGATGCAATCTTCTCTGCAGGGACAGTTCGTTTCCAGTTTGGAGCCCTTCTTTGTTTCCCGAAAAAATAATCAATTAAAGATCGGACCTGTCCGTCTGAAGATCAATGAAGGATTGCTGGAAACAAAACTTGCATTCAAAGGAGGGATCCTTGAAGAGGGTCATTTTTCGGCAATTAATATCGATTTAGATGGTGTCAGCAAACTGTTTAATCAACCTCTGCCGATTACCGGTTCTGCTTTTGCTGAATTCACCGCCAGCACGTCAAGTGAGCAGTTGTCCTTTGCAGGTTCCTTCCAGATTCGCGATGGAATTTGGGAAGGTTTTGCTTTTGATGATCTTCTTTTCACTGCCGCACTTGAAGGCGACCAGGTTACACTCAAAGAGATGCAACTTAGAAGAGGCCAGGATATTGTCTTAGACATTTCCGGTTTCTACACTGTAGAGGTAGGGACGGATCAGTTTCTTGCTGCAAAATCCGACGGCCTTTTGAGCTTCTCAAGTAGTTTTAGGAAATTAGACCTTAAATTGCTATCTCCTTACTTGCCAGGATGGTGGGCTCTTGAAGGTGAAGCAACAGGAAGTTTCGCCATGAGCGGTACCTCGGAATCGTCTGAAATCGGTTTTTCATTTTCCGTTACTGATCCCCGCTTTTCTCTTATCGAGGCTCAGCAAATTTCTGCCACCGGGCGATACATCGATCATCGTCTCTATTTTGAGGATCTTGTTGGCTTGACCAAAACTGGTGAGTACACTGGTGAAGGATATCTTCCTGTCGATTTCGAAGTTGTACCCAAGGATGAAGACCGGTGGATTGAATCTGATCCCATAGCAATGCAATTTACTTTGCGAACCTCATCCATGGATTTTCTGTCACCATACTTTACAGAAATCGATTCTATAACGGGCGATATTGAAATTGCACTCCAAATTGAAGGAACCCCGGAGAAACCGGTGAGAAATGGTTCTATCGATATTTTGGATGGCAAGGTTTACTATACCTGGCTGGACATTCCCATCGCAGGCATTAGCGGCAACGCTTATCTAAAAGATAACATGCTCATCGTTGATAGGCTTACAGCCACTTCAAATATTCCCGATGACACCAATTGGGGACAGGATTTACGTTCTAACCTGGCCAAGGTTTCCGGTGGCAGGCTCTTCGGGGAGAAAAAAGAGAAATTTCGGGACAATCTCAGGATCACCGGAACCATGGATATGACCCATTTTTTCAATCCAAACCTGGCTTTTCTGGTAGATGGCTCGGATGTTTATGTGCGGACACTTCTTGGCGAAATAGAGGGCACAGCTGATTTGGATCTCTCAGTTACCGGTAAGGATACCGTAACCATTGCGGGCGATATTGTGTCCAACGAAGCGGTTCTCAGAATGGAGTTTACAGGGGGAGAAGACTATGGCGAGATCCCGACCGAAGACGGTACTGTGTTCAATTATAGGATCAATTTTCCCATAGGCGACAAACTTTTCATTCAGAACAGCCAGATCGATGCTGAAGTGTCCGGCAACATGTCAATTCAAAAGCTGGGCAATGATCCTTACCGTTATGCTGGCGAGCTCGATGTGGTTGAAGGAAAATTCTACTATTACTCCGATGTATTCAATATTGAAGAAGGTCATCTCGCTTTTGATCCCACTGAACTGAACCCCAAACTTGATATCAGAGCTACCACGGATATTTCGGGCGAGCAAATTCTTGTCAGTTTAACGGGCGAACTTGATGATCCTGTTCTTGTGCTGGAACACAGCGAAAACTTCTTCAGCCAAGAGGATCTGCTCCAGCTCCTGACTCTTCAGAGGCGGTTTGATGATGATGTCACCGGGGATATCGGCAGACAGTCTGCTTTTCTTTTCGGGAGGTTTCTTGAAAATGAACTGGAAAAGAACCTTGCTCGATCAAACCCTCTTTTCGATGAGTTCGAAATTGAGGGCTCCAATACGCTAATCGATCCTACAGACGAATCAAATCTTGCCGTGAAAGTTGGTACCCGTCTCACATCAAATCTCTCCCTAAGCTATAAGAGAAGTTTTTCTCTTGTGCAACCGAACCAGTTGGGTGTAGAGTATCGTCTTAACCGAAACGTTTCTCTTATGGTGACGTACGATGAAGACGGTCAGGTCCACCTCAAATATCGGCGCAAGTACCGGTTCTAGATTGATCCCCAAAATCAGAACGCCTCTGGCGGCATTGGCACTTGCCGCTGTGACATTCGTTTCTCTTCACGGTCAAATCTCCACTGTAAAATATATTGTGAGAACTATCAAGTTTGAAGGGAATGAGACACTCTCAGCTAACGATCTGAAAGAAGTGCTCAAACTGAAAGAACCAATACTCTGGAATTCTACGGAGTTCAATCGCAGATCTCTGAAACTGGATGCTTTTAGCTTAAGAAACTATTACATCTCAAAAGGTTTTCTCGAAGTTGAGGTGGAGGAATCTTTCGAGACTCTAAATGATAACGGCGTCGATATTGTCTTTAAGATTAACGAAGGAGCGAGGTCCATACTACGATCTGTCATTGTCCAGGGTAATCGCTCCATAGAAGAGAAACAGATTCTTCGGCTGTTGGATCTAAGGATAGGAAGACCGCTGAATCTCTCCGCCTTGGGCCGCAATTTTTCCGAGCTGGAATTCAAATATCACACACTAGGGAAACTCTTTTTCAACATGGAACAAGTTTATGTTCCCGGAACGGATATTGACCTCACACTCCTCATTGAGGAAGGTCCCGATGTGTACATTGATAAGATTCAGGTAGTGGGATTAGACAATGTGGACAGCACTTTTCTTCTTAGGGAGTTGGATTTCCGTTCCGGTGAATTGTACAATGCTGAAATGGTCCAACTCTCTGAGCGGCAAATATTTGAAACCTCTCTCTTTTCTCTGGTAAATATTCTTCCCGAAAAGAGTGAACGGACAGGTAACTGGGTGAATGTAATAATTGAGGTTCGCGAGATGGAAAAGCGGAATTTGCTTATTGAACCTGGTTTTGCCCACATCCCATCCAGTAGTTCGGGTGGTGAGCCTATCTCCGGTATTGAGGGTGCAGTTCGTCTTGTGGACAGAAGTATCTACAACAGTGGCGTCAGGATGGGACTGAAAAGTTCAGTAGACTTTCCCATTGATGTGTTGATAAACCGTGGATCAGTCCCTGTAATTTTCCGATCAGATCTCTCTTTCACCAATAACTGGTTCTTGAAGTTCAGAGCTCCCAATACATTGCGATTTTTTGTGGACCGCGCTCCTGAGCTTTTGCGTGTTGACGAGCCGATTCTCAGGTACGGTACGGAATGGACAGGTCTCCACAGATTTTCTGAAGAGTCTGTCCTGAGAGGCGGATTGCGATGGACCCGCATCAAATCTGATCGAATGACGGCGGAGCAGCAGCAAAAAGAGCAGCAACGCAGTTTGTCTCTGCGCTTCAGGCACCGTGACTTGGACAATCTCATCATACCGCAGGATGGGTGGTCCCTGACAGTTGATTCTGAGGTGGTTGGGTGGATTCTTGGAGGAACGCAGGATTATTACAAGGTGGACTTTGATTATCGAAGATATCAACCTCTTTCGAAGGGACGTGTTTTTGCTTTTAGGGCAAAAATTGGCCGAATGGATCGTCTTTTCGATAAGGCTCCCTACATTCCATCTTATGATTTATTTTATCTTGGCGGAAGTACTAGCTTAAGAGGATGGACAGCGCAGCGTTATCTCACATCGAAAAGTGACGGTCTGGTACGTCCCGTAGGTGGCTTGATTAAGGTCCTTTTCAACAGTGAATTAAGGATTCCCATCGGGGGTATTTTTGGTGTTGATCTGTTTGTGGATGGTGGCATCCTTGCCGTCTCTTTGAGTGAGCTAGCAAATCAGGTCGATGCCTGGAAAGAAGGTGCAGGGTGGAATTACGGCGCCGAACTAACAGTAAGCACACCGTTGGGTCCCATTCGACTCTATTATGCAATACCTTTTACCGAACCTGGAAAATCAGTCATCAACCTTGGTGTCCCATACGCATTTTAACGATTGGAACTTTTCCAGAACCGCTTCGTATCTTCAAATAATTTTCCTTGATTTCGGTTTGTGGAGATAAAAGTAAAAAGTTAAATTCCCCCTCGCTTTTCACACTATGAGAACTGATACGAATAGAACTTTGAGAAGAGTATTTCTCACCTGCCTTTCGGTAGGGTTTCTTGTGGGCGGTTGCGCTAAAGAATCTCCTGCCGATCTTCTCTCACAAAGCAAATCCTTAATTCAGGAAAAAAAATATTCCGACGCGATTACCCTGTTGCGTCAGTTGATGGATAAGTATCCCGAATCAGAGCAAGCTGCCGAAGGACAATACATGCTTGGTGATACATACATTGCTTTCAACAAAAATTTCGAGCAAGCGCTGAATGAGTATCATGTAGTGGTTCAAAATTATCCAGAGACCCGCTTTGCCATCAATGCTCAATTTATGATAGGTTATGTACTTGCTAATTTTGTGGGTGACTACAAGCAGGCCAGGATGGAGTATGAACGATTCCTGGAGCTTTACTCTACTGAAGCTGATAGTGGCCTAGTTCAATCCGTGAAGTTTGAGCTTGAGAATTTGGGAAGAGATTTAAACGAAATTCCTCAGCTCAAACATATTTCCTCATAACTTTTTTCAAGAATCAACCATGACCGATTTCAGCCTAACAGAACTCAACGATAAGATATCTAAAGAATCAGCTTTTGTGAAGCCGCTCATGGATGAGATCGGTAAGGTCATAGTCGGACAAAATGAAGTCGTTACAAAAATTCTCATTGGTCTATTGTCAAATGGACACATCCTCTTGGAAGGTGTGCCGGGACTGGCGAAAACAACCATTGTGAAGACAGTGGCACAGCTCATTGACACCAAATTTCAAAGGATCCAGTTTACGCCTGATATGCTCCCCGCTGATCTGATTGGCACCTTGATTTATAATCAGAAAACAGGAGGTTTCGAAACAAAACAGGGTCCTATTTTTGCCAATATTATTCTCGCTGACGAGATCAATCGGTCCCCGGCGAAAGTGCAAAGTGCACTTCTTGAGGCAATGCAGGAACGGCAGATCACTATTGGAAAAAAGACTTTTCTTCTGGATGATCCGTTCCTTGTTTTTGCTACTCAAAATCCCATTGAACAAGAGGGTACATATCCGCTCCCGGAAGCACAGGTAGACAGATTCATGATGAAACTCAAAGTTGATTATCCCTCAAAAGATGAGGAGCTGGAAATTCTACGAAAAATGGCTGTGATAAACGGGGAAACTGAACTAACGCCTGTTGTACATCCGTCAGCCATAAAAGAGGCAAGACAGGTGGTTAGTGACATTTATGTGGATGAAAAGATAGAAAAGTATGTGGTGGATCTAATCTTGGCAACAAGGGATCCGCACGACTATGAGTTGGGTGAAATTGCGGACTTAATAGCTTATGGTGGTTCACCTCGCGCAACGATTTTTCTCGTTTTGGCATCCCGTGCACGAGCATTTCTCGAAGGCCGGGGTTACGTGGTGCCGGAAGACGTAAGGTATGTCGGTTTCGACATTTTGCGTCACAGAATCATACTGACTTACGAAGCAGAAGCCGAAGAAGTCTCCTCAGAGGATCTGATACAACGACTCTTTGATACCATTGAAGTGCCGTAATTCAGAAGTATGATTCCCAAAGAAATCCTAAAAAAAGTTCGACACATAGAGATTCGGACCCGGAACCTAGTCAACGATCTATTCGGTGGCGAATATCACAGTGTTTTCAAAGGTCGAGGCATGACCTTTTCAGAGGTTCGAGAATACCAGCCGGGAGATGATATCCGTCTTATTGACTGGAACGTCACGGCCCGCTATAACGCTCCTTTTGTGAAAGTTTTTGAAGAAGAGCGAGAACTTACCGTTTTAATTGTTTACGATGCCAGCCGCTCAGGACATTTTGGAACACGATCGCAATTCAAGTCTGAAATGGCAGCAGAGATTGGTGCTGTCCTCGGTTTTTCCGCCATAAAAAATAATGACAAAGTGGGGCTTCTGATTTTCACGGAAGACATAGAGCGTTTTATCCCGCCTAAAAAAGGATCTTCCCATGTGCTACGTGTTGTGAGGGAACTGATCTATCATGAACCCCAGGCAAGGGGAACAAATATAGAGGCAGCCATGAGCTATCTCTTGAGAGTAGCGAATCGCCGGAGTGTCGTTTTCCTCATCTCAGATTTTATGGACAGTAAGTTTGACCAGACTTTGAAAGTTGCGAATCAGAAACACGATATGGTGGGTATACAGATTTACGATCCCAGCGAACAGGATGTTCCTGACGTAGGGCTTGTTAAGGTGCACGATGCAGAAACTGAGGAAACATTCTGGCTGGACTCCACATCCTCCCGGGTACGCAAGGAATACCGTGACATGGTCAAGCAAAAGGATATCGAATTCCAGAATGAGTGCCGGAAGATGAACTTTGATCTCATACCCATCTCCACAGAGGCAGATTATGTGGAGCCTCTCATGGCTTATTTTCGTTCTAGGGAGAAAAGATTTTGATAAAGAACACCCGATTCGCTGCGGTTGCGCTAATTATTGCAGTCGTGCTCATGGGATGTGGCGAGGGGAAAATAGCCTCTAAGTCCTTCCATGTTTATAGCAATCTGGACACAGCAGACGTAGCCATTGGAGATATAGCCCGCTTTCAGGTGTGGGCTATGGGGGCCGGTGAAAGAAATATTGAATTTCCGCGGCTTGAAGTGGATAATGCCAATATATCAGTAGGTGAAGGCCAAAATCTTACCGGAGAAAACGAAGGGGATAAGGGCATTGAATTTCAGTTGACCTTCTGGGATACGGGCGCATACGATATTCCACCTTACGTAGTTCAGATTCTTACCGAAGATGGAAAAGAAGTTGATTATGCAATTCCCACCGACCCTGTCACTGTAACAGTCCATTCACTTATTTCAGAAGCACAGCCTACACTACGTGATATTAAACCGCCGGTGCCCATACCTACCATCGTTCCCTGGAAGATCATCCTTTCTCTACTGGGCATTGGGCTGTCTATGGCGATCCTGTTTTGGATGTGGCGGAAACGTGTCAAAGAAGAGCAGCTAGAAAAGGAGGAAGTTTTTATTCCTTCTCGGCCTCCTTATGAAATCGCTATGGAAAAACTGGACCAGCTCAAAGAACAGACCCCCACAGGTCCCGATCAGATCAAAAATTTCTATGCTGTTCTTTCTTATCTGGTCCGCGAGTATCTGGAATTCCAGTATTTTGTTAGGGCTATTGAAATGACAACTTCCGAGATCGAGGACGCCCGTTATCTTGTTCCTACGGATCAGGAGAAGCTTCACGATGTAATCACGGTCTTGAAAAGAGCAGACCTTGCAAAATTCGCCCGCTTTCAACCGGATTTGAATCAATCCAAAGAAGATTTGAAAATGATTGAGGATTTCCTCAAGTTCACCAGACTATCGTGGACAACTGTAAAAAATGGTGTTAAACCAATGGAGGCTGTATGATTGAGATCAGAAATCTGACAAAGCGCTACGGCTCTTTTCTGGCTGTGGATGATATCACCTTTGAAGTGGAAAAGGGAAAGATCCTCGGCTTTCTGGGACCTAACGGTGCCGGTAAAACAACCACCATGCGTATTGTTACCGGTTTCATGCCGCCCACAAAAGGGACGGCGGTTGTATCGGGATTCGATGTTGTGGACAATCCGCTCGATGTGAAAAGACGGATTGGCTATATGCCTGAAACGCCGCCTCTCTACGTTGACATGACTGTAGAAGAATACCTCAACTTTGCAGCTCGGTTAAAGCAGATTCCTGCGAAAGAGGTCAAAGGTGCCATGGAATTGGCTTGCGAAAAAGTAGATCTCAATAACGTACTAAGTAAAGTGATTAAGGCTTTGTCAAAGGGTTACAAGCAGCGGGTGGGACTTGCGCAGGCTATCATCCACGATCCCGAAGTGCTCATCCTTGATGAGCCGACCATCGGTCTGGATCCTATCCAGATTCGAGAAGTAAGAGAACTTATCAGATCTCTTGCAGGAGAGCATACGATCATTCTTTCCACACACATTTTGCCTGAAGTCGATATGATTTGCGATGAAGTGGTGATTATACAGAATGGTAAGATTATTGCGAAAGATACCCCGGACGGTCTTTCAAAATCCATGAAGGGTGCGGAAAGATTGACCGTTGTTGTAGAAGGCCCTACCGAGGAAGTTTCTTCGGTTGCCTCCGCCACTGAAGGCGTCAATTCAATTCTGGAATCAACGGCAGAAAATGGTCACTGTTCACTGGTTTTGGAGTGTGATTTCAAATTTCATGTAAGAAAATCACTATCGAATGTTTTTTCAAAGAAAGGGTGGAGTTTGCTGGAAATGAAAGTTAAAGAGTCGACACTAGAGGATGTGTTCATTCATATGATGTCCAGTTCTGAGGAGGAGGAAGTATGAAAAATGTAATCACCATATTCAACAGAGAATTCCGGTCCTACTTTTCTTCGCCCATTGCTTATGTGGTCATAGGCCTGTTTCTGGTACTAACGGGCGTTTTCTTTTATTTGCTGATGTCCTCATTCCTTCAGTACTCGGCAAACCTTCAGTGGCAGGCGGCGAGAATGCGCCAGCCAGCGCCTCCGGTGAATGTGAACCATATGATTATCCGGCCTCTTTTTTCAAACATCAGTGTCATTACGCTCTTTGTGGTGCCCATGATCACCATGAGAAGTTTTTCTGATGACAAAAAGACAGGCACACTGGAACTTCTGTTAACATCACCAGTAACCACGGCTCAAATTGTGGCTGGGAAGTTCCTTGCTGCCTTTTCCCTTTATGTCATCATGGCTCTGTTAACATGGGTTTATCCGCTTGTGATTGTCTTCTTTGGTGATCCCGATGTGATGCCTGTTGCTATTTCGTACATCGGCATCCTTGGTATGGGGGCTGCGTCGGTGGGTATCGGCGTATGGATTTCATCCATGACTGAAAACCAGATCATTTCAGCTATGGGGACGTTTGTGGTGCTACTTTTTCTCTGGCTTGTGGGATGGTTTGCCAATTTTTCTTCAGGAGCAATAGGAGGCTTTTTCCAATATCTCTCTATTGTTGAACATTTTGATGATTTTGCTAAAGGAATCTTCGATACGGGTCATCTCATGTATTATCTCTCTCTTTGCGGTATTACTTTGTTCCTTGCACATCAATCCATTGAAAGCTTGAGGTGGAGGTCGTAATGAAAGCTTTGAAACTTTGGCGTGGAGCAACATTTGACGGACTGGGAATTTTGTTCTTGGGATGGCTTTATGGCGTATCTATTGTGAAGTTTGACTGGGTCGCGTGGAGCCTTATTGCTTTGGGTGGAGTGTTACTGCTGTTCCCTTTAGCTACCAACTACCAGAAAGTATTCAACACCGTCAAATCCCGCCGAACCCAAATTGGTGCAAAAACACTTGTTATCATTGTTTTGGTTCTATTGATAGTAGGTTTGCTTGACTATTTAACAATCCGTCATTCCTGGCGGGTGGACACTACTTCACAGCGGGAATTTTCTCTCTCGGAACAGACTGTCAGCATACTCCGGAATCTGGATAGAGAAGTGACACTGGCGGCATTTGTTAGTGATTCGGAAATGCGCCAAATGGAAGACAGAATGATTGAGTACACCCATTACTCCGGCAAGTTTAATTATGAGATAATTGATCCGATCAAGGAGCCGGAACGGGTACGAGAATTCTTCGGCCCTGATAAACAGCAGCTTGAGCTCCCAACGGTAGTATTGAAAACGGAGCTCAAAGATGAAGAAATTAACAGTACGGGAGAGGAAGAGATCACAAATGCACTTATTAAGGTGACCAGAGATGAGAGCCGGAAGGTCTACTTTGTCCAGGGGCACGGTGAAAAAACCATTTTTCCTGATGAGCCTGGAATGGCCAGTTCACAGTTTGTGAAGGATGAACTGGAGAAACAGCATTTTCAAGTGGATGCTCTGAATCTTTTTCAGGAAAATAGTGTTCCGGAGGATGCCGATGTTTTGGTTGTGGCCGGACCTGTGAAGATGCTGGCCTCCAATGAAGTGGAAGCACTAAGTAATTTTCTTTCCAGTGGTGGGAACGTTCTTGCTATGCTAGATCCTGAAACAGAACATGGCCTCGAAGAGTTGATGAATGGCTGGAATGTAAAGCTTAATGGAGATTTGGTACTTGAGTCTCACTCCAGTTTTGTTCTTACCTCATCCGGTTTGAACCGGCAGAGTAGTGTAAGTGCTGCACCTTCAGCCGCTGAGTATGGTGATCATATGATCACGAAGAATTTTCGTTATGCAACTACCTTTGTTCAATCCCAGTCCCTGAGCGTCGTAGATGAGGAAGATTCTGATACGGAAGTAACAGACCTTGTCTATACTAGTTCTAACAGTTGGGGTGAAATGGATTTGAAACGATTATACGAAGAAAAGCAAGCGAAGCAGGATGAAGGAGATTTTGAAGGGCCCACAACCCTGGCAATGGCAGTGGAAAAGGATGACTCAGTCAAAACTCGTTTGGTCGTTGTGGGTGATTCTGATTTTGCTTCGGATGTTTATGTAGGGCAGGCACCAGGGAATATGGACTTTTTTCTTAATATTGTGAGTTGGCTTGCTGAAGAGGAGGACCTGATCTCTGTGCGACCAAAAGAACCTGAAAACAGATCTCTCACCATGACCATGCGTCAACAGAAGCTGACCCTCTTTTTTCTCATCATTCTACTACCCATTGCGGCTGTCAGGATGGGAATCCACATATATATGAAACGTTCTTGAGGTTCTAGGATCAGATGAAAAAGATTCTAATTCTTGCTGGTATTGCTGGTGGACTTGGCGCATTCGTCTATTTTTATGAGATAGAAGGGAGCAAACAGAGAGAGAAAGCCGAAGAGTTTGAGACATCACTCATAAAGATAGAACGTGAAGATATTCAATCAGTTACTTTGATTCAGGAGGAAGGCGAAATCATAAAATATGAGCGGACAGGCGATGATTGGGAAATAACAGAGCCTGTTCGAACTTCTGTTGAGGAGTCTGTTGTCAACGGAAACTACTCGGCATTTGCCAACGCAAAAATTAAGCGCCGGCTCAATACAACTTCTGACAAGCTAAAAAATTTCGGCCTAGAACCAGCTCATGGGGAAGTAATTGTAGAATCAATAGATGGCAATAAAGTAGAACTCCTCATAGGTGATGAAGCTGCTACCCGTGGCGATCTTTTTATTTCATTCCGTGATTCTAACAGTGTCTTTATTACATCCGACAATCTGAAAACAGAGGCAGAAAAAACACTCTTTAATCTTAGGGATAAAAAGATAGCACACTACGATAAGGATAAGGTGAACAGGATCGAACTGGCAACTAAAGATGATACTATTATCATTGAAAAATCGGGTGAGGATTGGACCATGACTTCTCCCGATTTGCCTGTAGAGGTGAGCCGTGTCAACAGCTATCTCAATTCCCTCACGAACTATTCAGCAAAAGAGTTTGTGGCGGAGGAGTTTGACAATCCGTCCCAATACGGCTTCGATGCGCCGGAGGCTAAGCTGACACTCAGTCTTGGCGAAGAAAAGGCTACCAAAGAATTAGTTATTGGTAAAGCGGTAGAAGATGGGGACGACACTAATTATTACGCTTACGAATCGGGACGAGCACCTGTTTTTACCGTTCGCGAGTCAAACAAAAACAATGTGGCTCGCGATCCTTTCTACTTTCAGGATAAAAAGTTGGCACAATATAATGAGGATGCTCTCAGTGAGATTCGGATATCTGGTGCCTATCAGATTACTCTGACCCCTCAAGACACGCTGGGGTGGTATGTTTCCGGTGATACCACTATCAAGTTGGAGAAATCGGACATGAATCGGCTGTTCTCAGCTATTGGAGGCATTACAGCCACGGAGTTGGTTTCAGAAAATAGTAAAGATCTGTCCAGCTATGGCCTTAAAGAGCCCTTTCTT
>SCKS01000050.1 GCA_004124465.1 Fidelibacterota bacterium | reverse complement strand
TCTACAGCCTTGGGAATAAACATTTGATTATATCGAAGTCGGGACAAGGCGTTAGGTCGTGTCTGGTCACCATTCCAGCAGTGCTCCGCACGATCGCCATAATCCACTTCGCCGTTGTAATAGGGATAAGTAGTCCCTTCCAGAAATTCTTCCATAAGGTAAACAGCATTGTTCAGATAATAATTGTCCATGTCGCCACAGTAGACATGAATCTTACCTTTCAACTTTGGACCAATCTTTCCCCAGTCCCGTTCAAGAACATAACGGAGGTCGTAGTTTTCTTTCCAGTAGTCAGCCACTTCTTTATCAATCTTACCTGACTTTTTGTCCCAGATAGGCTTGGGATAGCCGTCCGAGGCCATGGGGCTGTAGACCGCCTGCCAGATATCCCACTGATCACCGGAACGGCTGTTGGTACCGATGGCCAACTCCACGTGGTTCATCTGCTTCATAGTAGCGTTCACTTCACCCAGGTAATTCCTGTGAGCTGGGGTCTCAACTTTCTTGAAGGGACCCCCTTTGAAATAAGCGTTTTCATCTTCGTAAATATTCACAAGGCAGTATGCCCGGAAATCGATAGGATCGGGACAGGCGGCAAAGCAGCCGTTATATTCATCAGGGTAGAACGTCTGTGCTGCCAGTGCTTCCCATCCACCGGTAGAACCACCGTATAGAAACCTCGCCCATCCTTCGCCGATACCGCGAAACTTCTCTTCAATATATGGAATCAGTTCGTAGGTGATGGCATCACCATAGGGACCGATATTGGCGGAATTGACGGCATAGGAATCATCATAGTATGGGTTTTGGTGCTGGATTTTGATAACGAGCACCCGAGGAAAGTCTGGACCCGTCCACTCCTTGTAGAACTGATAATCATACTCCTGGACGGTCTTGTTATAACCTTCCCAATCAAAGCGGGCGCTGTACTTAGGCTCCAAATCAGGATCGGGTGGTTCTGTCCTGAAGCCGCCGAAATCATGAGGATAGTGACCGTGAAAAATCATTAAAGGATACTTCGCTTCAGGATGTTCATCAAAGCCTTCCGGTAACAAAACATGAGCACCGAGATACATGGGGCGACCCCAGAACTCCGTCAGCAACTTGCTCTGCATCTGTATATGTTTAATATATTTGGTGTCTTCCGGTGGTTCGATGGGTGGAATGACCTGATCCAGTGTAATCTTTACATATTTTTTCTTGTCAGGGTCTAAAAATATCTTCTTAGGTGTTGAATAGAGGTTTCCGGGAGAACGGTTCCATTTTTGGCCCTCCCCGTTATCCATAGGAAGTTTCACTGTGTGCCCTGTTTTCAGGTTAAACGTTTCGTAAGTATGCAAAAGTCCCTGTACCCAATACTCTCCGGCCGGAATATTGTCAAGGGATTCGATGGGATATCCAAATACAGTGCCATCAATGACAACACCCCCCTTTGGCTTTTTCCCCAGTGCATCCACGCCATAGATCAATCCCGTATGGTTTTGGTAGGTAATCTGGAAACGAGGTTCAGATTCATCGCTTTTCGCCAACATGAGCAAAACCCGACCTTCCAAAATATTACCATCTTGCTCAGTAGGATAGTTTATGACAAATTTTAGTTTGCCCGCGGACAGGGGAACTACCGCCACTACAAAACTGAGCAAAATAGCCATTATTCTAGACATAGTATTTCTCCTGGCATTTCTTTTATTGATGAAAAATCAGTGTTCATCTACTCTTATGGGCCTGCCCGGCCGAACATCTTCAACAAACCGACCACCATCTACGATAGGTATACCGTTCACCAGTACATACCTAAACCCTTCAGACGGCACCGCACCATTTGTGTAGGTGGCACGATCAATGACTGTCTCCGGATCGAAAATAGTAAGATCTGCATCAGCACCAGCATAAATACGTCCTTTTGTTTGCATAGCCGGAACTCTGGCTTCCAACCGGCGGGCTGGTTCAATGGTCATTCTTCGGAGAGCATCCATAAGATCCAGGATCCCTTCGTCCCGTACATAGCGGCCCAGCACTCTGGCATACGATCCGGATCCGCGGGGATGGCCTCTGCCATTTTCGATATGACCATCGCTCGCAATCATGGTAAGAGGACTTTCAATGGCTGTACGGGTCATCGCCTCTGTCCTTTGATGAACAATAACTATTCCTCCCATAGCACGGTATTGAGCAAAAGACTGGCGATTCAAACGCTCTCCTGTATTAACCCACTGAAAAATTTGGTAGCGCTCCGGTTCCCATGTCTTCCAGTCGTCAAAGAGTGCTGATTCGATGTAGGTTTGGCTGGCACTGTAGGGATACGCTTCTGTTGTTACATCCTGCCCCGCGGCACGGGCTTCTTCAATAATAGCCAGAAACTCCGCCGTCTGTTCAGCACCACTAGAATTGGCATGAACAACATGAAGAGCCGTTCCAGTATTTGCTGCACCTGTAATTGCTTCCCGGAGACCATCTAATCCACCACGAACGTGAATATGTGCCGAAGCATTATATTGTGATGCCACATGTAACATTGCCTCAAACTCTTCTACCGTGGCCGCCGGTGTATAGGCAATACCAAAACCCACAGCTACTGCACCTTGATTTAATCCCTCCTCAAACCGTCGGGTCATTTCAGCTATCTGCAATTCACTGGCCACAACAGTTTTCGCCGGGCCGCTTGGCAAGAAATATCCTTCATCCCCCGTCACAATCATCCGGACGGGAATGTGCCCAATGCTGACTCCATAGTGTATGAATTGACTTTCGTCCCGTTCGGTGTACCATTTGGCAATATCTCCCGTTCCAACCTCCAACTCAAAAGCGGAGGTAACACCGTCCAGGGCTTTAAAACGAAATGCTTCCTCATTTTGACCGTGATCGTGAAGATCTATAAATCCGGGTGAAACCACCAAACCGTCAGCATTGATGATACGTTTCCCAATAATTTTGTCTTGAGTAACTGCCACAATTTTACTACCCTGTATACCGATATTTCGGACATCATCCAGCCCGGAATCAGGATCCATGACCTGTCCGCCTTTGATTACAATATCAAACGATCCACTAGTACAGGAACAAAATAGTACAACTGTTGCAAATGCAAACAATTGATAACTAGGTTTCATTTATGCCTCCGCCGCGCCCCGGAGAAACTCCCGGGCATGTTCCAGCGTCAGGTCTGTAATTTTTTCTCCTGAAATCATTCGTGCAATCTCAGCAACTCTCTCTTCCTGGCTAAGCTCTGCCACTTCAGTCACAGTTCTACCTCCACGTTCAGCTTTGCGTACTTGGAAGTGCCTATCGGCAAAAGAGGCAATCTGCTGAAGGTGTGTAATGGAAATGACTTGATGGTTTTGGGCAAGGGCTTTCAGTTTCTTTCCTACCAGATTAGCAGTGTCCCCGCCGATTCCCACATCAATCTCATCGAACACCAGAAGGGGAATGGCATCTACCTTTGCCAGCACAGTTTTTAGCCCCAGCATAATGCGGGACATCTCTCCGCCAGAAGCAATTTTCGCCAACGGTTTCAGAGGTTCGCCGGGATTAGGCGAGATGAGAAATTCAATGTCCTCAAGCCCAAACTCTCCCGCGAGGCAGGGGTCATCGTCATTCGTTACTGCCATCCCGGCATTATCAGAAACAGGCGTTAGTACCGCATCAAATTTGGTCCCTTTCATACCAAGTTCTGCCAATTCAGTCTTTATTCTCTTTTTTAGATCTTTCGCACCATTGGATCGTTTAGCAGAAATTTTACTGCCTAAATCATAAACTTTTGTTTTGAGTGAGGCGATCTCTTTTTCCAGCACCTTAATTTTTTCATCCCTGTTTTCCAAGCTGTCCAATTCACCAGCGATTTTTTCTTTATATGCCATAATGCCATCATACCCTTCGCCATACTTCTTGGAAAAATCGCGGTACAACTGGAGTCTCTCGTTCACCCAGGCAAGCCGCTCGGGATCGGCTTCAATAGTGTCACCGTAACGGGACAGTTCCATGGAAATGTCATCCAGAGAATAGATTGCCTCTTTCCACTGGATAGCTTTTTCTTTCAGACTGCTGTCCAGTTCCGCCAGGGATTCAAAGACTTTCAACATACCACGAAGACGGTTCAGGGTGGAATCGTCATCTTCGGAAAGAGAATAACTAAGTTCTCGGGTAGTATCTTTCAGTTGCTGGGCATTACGGAGAATGGTCACCTTTTCTTCAAGTAAGCTCTGCTCCTCTGTCTCAAGCTTGGCCACATTAATTTCTTGAAGCTGGAACCGGTAAAGTGCTTGCCTCTCCCTGGTAAGTTCGTCGGCGTTTATTGCCGATTCCAGTTCGGACTGCCGCTCTTTGAGTTCTGTAAAAGCAGCGGTGTAGTTTTGGGAAAATTCTTTGTCCACGGCAAACCGGTCAAGAAGCTGCCGGTGATTGTCCACATTCAAAAGGGACTGATGGTGGTGTTGACCCAGAAGATCCAGTAGTATGTCACCAATTTCCTTCAACTTTCCCACGGTCACCTGATGATCATTCACAAAAGCATAACTCCGGCCACCACGAATTACTTGTCGCCTCACAAATACGGGTTCACCCACTCGAACATAGGAAGAAAGCAGATCTGGCACCTTCCCCGCGAGTTCAAAAGTTGCTTCTACAAATGCCTCCTCTGCACCACTGCGAACCATTTCCGTGGAAGCTTTTTCACCGATGATGAGATTCATGGATCCTATAAGGATGGACTTACCGGCGCCTGTTTGCCCCGTAAGAATGTTAAGCCCCGCACCAAAGGTGAGGTCCATATCTTCTATTAATGCGTAATTCTTAACCCGAAGTCTACTAAGCATGGAAAGAAGAATTTAATATTGCGCCGGGAAAGAATCTCGGCGGGAAATAAGTTGCTACCGGGGAAGTGTTTCAGGCAAGTCGGCCACCACGTAAGCCATAACGGCCATGGCAGCCACACAGAGATTTACATCATGGGGATCGAGCTTATCTATGGTATCTGCATTGGTATGGTGATACCAGAAATATTTTGATCCTTCAACCCTGAGCCCCATCCCTGGGACTCCTTCGCGCATGATGGGACCGATGTCAGCCCCACCGCCGCTGGGAGCAATTTCTTCGGCTTCTATGGGTTCGAGCAATGTGGCAATCTGCTTAATAATCTCCCGGGCGTGGTCCGAACCGGTGAAGCCAAATCCGGACGGCTTGAACACACCGCTGTCAGACTCCATGGCGAGAACATGGTTTTTCAGTTCGTCCTGGTGTGCGTCGTGATAGGCGTTACCGCCACGGAGGCCGTTCTCCTCATTCGTCCACATAACCACCCGGACAGTTCGGCGCGGACGGAGACCAAGATCTTTCATCAATTTCACGGCTTGCCATGCTGCTACACAGCCGCCAGCATCATCCATAGCCCCCTGACCTACATCCCAGGAGTCAATGTGTCCCCCAAGAACAACCACCTCTTCCGGCTTTTCACTGCCTCTTAATTCTCCCACTACATTTCTGGAAGGGACATCATCCTCAAAATGGGCTTCCATATAGAGCGACAGGACAATAGGTTCACCCCTGTCGGCCAGACGGCCCAGCATCATGGCATCTTCCACTGTAATAGCAGCGTGGGGAATTTTGGGAACGCCCTCTTTGTATCCCATCCCGCCGGTGTGGGGTGTATTCATGGAGTATGGTCCCACCGAACGAATTAGGCTGGCCACCGCTCCCGCCTCAGCAGCGGCATTGGCTCCATCATACCGGTAACGGACTGTTTTACCATAGTTGGTAAACGGTGCATTGAAAAGAACGATTTTCCCTTTCGCTTCGCCGGCACGTCTTTCCAGCTCATCAAAATCGTCAACCACCAGCACTTCAGCTGTAATTCCATCATTGGGTGTCGCCACACTGCCGCCAAGGCCTAGCATGGCCATCTCCTTCTTCCACGGCACTTCCATGCGGACCCATTCTTTCCCACGAACCCACCTCGGAATCATGACCTCTTCACCGTGGACATTCTCGAATCCGTCTTTTTTCATCTCTTCAAGAATCCAGTCAATGGCATCCTCAAGATTCTTTGTTCCGCTAAAACGCGGTCCAAAACTGTCCGTTAATTCGGCAAGACGATTATAGGCAAAACTGTCGGCCAGGGCAGTAGTCATGAGTTTGTCAGCAACAGCCGAGTATTCAGCAACGATTGGCGATGCTTTCGGATTACTATCCGAAGCCGGAGGAACGGCACAAGATACCAAAATAGTTAAATAGAGACTCAAGGGAAAGAGTCTGCTACACGTCATCATGATTCGACGACTAAGTAGCGCTATGGGTTTAACCACAGGTAGTTTCGATAAGCGCGGCGCAAACCTGGTATGGATCCATGTTGGCAGAAGGCCGGCGGTCCTCAAGGTAACCTTTGCCGTTATTAGCAGTGTCCATAGGAATCCGGATGGAAGCACCCCGATCGCTTACACCGTAGCGAAACTCATGAAGAGCACAGGTTTCATGAAGACCGGTCAGCCGTTCTTCATTGTGAGCACCATAAACAGCGATATGTTCCTCGTGCTTCCTTCCAAGTTTTTCACAGGCGCTTTCTATAATCTTCAGACCACCATTTTCACGCATGGGTTTTGTACTGAAATTGGCGTGGGCGCCTGCGCCGTTCCAGTCACCTTTAACCGGTTTGGGGTGCAGGGTTGCATTCACACCATAATTTTCCGCAATGCGGTAAAGAATCCACCGGGCAATCCAGAGCTGGTCAGACACCTCCAACGGTCCCAAGGAACCTACCTGGAACTCCCACTGACCGGGCATCACTTCAGCATTGATACCTGAAATCTGAATCCCAGCTTGCAGACATATGTCCATATGATCTTCTACAATGTCACGGCCGAACACTTCATCGGCGCCTACGCCGCAATAAAAGGGGCCTTGGGGTGCCGGGTAGCCGCCATTCGGCCAGCCCAGTGGTGAACGCCCTTTGAAAAAAGTGTACTCCTGCTCAATTCCGAACCACGCATCTTCATCTTTATGCTTTTCAGCAATTTCAACCAATCGTGCCCGGGTGTTGGATTCATGAATCGATCCATCGGGTTTGCGAACTTCATTCATGACCAAAATATCGTCACCGCCTCGAATAGGATCCGGCAAATAATAAACCGGTTTTAACATACAGTCACTATCGCTTCCTTCTGCCTGCATGGTGCTTGAGCCATCAAAACCCCACATGGGAATATCATCTAAACTTTTGACGGGCCCCTCAAATATTTTTGTTTTGGAACGGAGTTTGGCTGTCGGTTTATGTCCGTCTATCCAAATATATTCAGCTTTTACTTTGGTCATTTACTATTTTCCTTAAAAAATTGATGCTTAAAAATATTAATATAATAAATAATATTACAAGAAATATTTAGGTAAATAAAGTGATAAACTAAATAATTCTATATTTTAGCTCTTAAATCACTTAAGTGGAAATCCAACCGGCCACATCTTCACCAATAGCCAATGCAGCTGTCAACCCCGGCGAATCGATGCCGATAAGATTTACCCAACCGGGGTAATCCGGCTCATGTTTCATATAAAAATCAGAATGTCCATTCACCGTTTCGGCCAACTTTGGACGGATTCCTGCATAGTCAGGACTCAAATCATTACGCTCCAGGGCGGGCAGATATATTTTCGCTTCACGGTAAAAAAAGTCCACCTCAGTTTCGTTCACGGTATAATCTTCTGACCGGTCATCAATCCATTCGGCACTGGGACCCAGTTTCATCTCACCGTTCTGATCGAAACTTAGATGAATCCCCAGTGAATCGTGGGATACATCAGGAATTGGATAGACAAGACGTTCAATACGATGGCGCCATTTCCCGGAAAGTTTGAAATAGGATCCCTTTAAATACCGCAACATGGGATGGGACTTATCATTTGTTCCCCAAAGAAACTGAGCTGTTTTATCACTATGGAGCCCCGCCGCATTTACCACCCAAGGAGTGGTTACGGAATAGGATGCTTCCCCGGGCCCTTCAACTCGGAGAGAGTATATGTCACCCTTCGGTTCCGCACCAACAATAACAGCCTTGAGCAGTAGATCGTGGTCGGCATCAGCCGAAGTCCGGTGAAACGCTGACATGAGTTCGTGGGCCGAAATAATCCCCGTGCACCCTACAAACATGGCTGATTCCGCCGACACTTCCGGTTCCAGTGTCTGAATTTCCGCTCGATCCATCATATGAATCTCCGTGATACCATTAGACTGAGCCTGCTCATATAAAGTTTCTAGCAGCGCCTCCTGGCCGGACTGTGCCACCACAAGCTTACCGCACTTACTGTTCCAGACATCATTTTCACGACAGAAAGCATAGAGCCGGTCCCGGCCGGCTAGGCAATACTTCGCTTTGAGAGAATCTGTGGGATAGTAAATCCCGGAATGAATCACTTCGCTGTTCCGACTCGAAATCCCCTGCCCAATGCCCATCTCTTTTTCCACAATGAGCACAGATGTTTCTCCCTTTATCGCCAGTGCCCGCGCTATGGCAAGACCTACAACACCGGCGCCTATAATGACCACCTTATAATCCACATCCATGGTTACAGTTTTAGGCTGGTCGCTTCTTTGAATGTGGACATGACGATCATGGTATGAGTCCGGATCACCCCCGGCCACGACTGAATATCTCTCAACAGTGACTCCAGGGATGAAGTATCGTGAGTCCGGACTTTGAGGATATGGGACCCTTCTCCCGTAATGGAATGGCACTCCAATACTTCATCATTATCTTGCGCATATTGAACCATATCACCGTAAGAGTTAGAAGAAGACATATCTAAGAGAATGTATGCTGTCACATCATAGTCTACTTTCTTAGCCTCCAGTACGGCACGAAATTCTTTTAGAACACCACCTTCCGTCAGTTTCCGAATCCGTTCTGTAACAGCTGGTACGGAAAGATCCACTTTTTCCGCCATTTCGCTGGCTGTCATACGCCCATCTTTCTGAAGAAGACTAAGAATTAGTTTGTCTTTCTCATCCATGATATAGTGAAAATTAAGGTAAAATTTCTCTTAATATTAAAATTTTTAAGTGCCACGGTGAATATATCTTGGAAGATGAAGTGTAGCAAAATCAAACCGAAAGGTGCAAAGTCGCGCCACATCGCCAGAGGAGAGGACAGTCTGGAAAGGGAGGATCGGCTCCTCCATCAGTTGTCCGAACAGTGTGGCAGAAGGGGCTTCGGGAATGGTCTCTTCAACCGGCAAGGATTCTACCGTACAGTTACGGCTGATAGCCCGGAGAACTTTGTACAGAGGTATATCTTCATCTGAAAAAAGATTCAACTCTATCACCGGCACGGCCGAAAGGGAGGACACCAGATTGGACCGGTGGGATGCCAAAGTGAGCAGTGATCCACACCGGGAGCCGCCCGATATAACCGGCATTGTATAAAGGCTTCCTGTTTCTTTTCGACGCACACACCGCTGAAGTAATACCGGGTCGGCACAGAAATGGAGGAGATCATCACCGCCGGGGACCACAATCTCCGTCAGTGACGGTTCATGAAGCTGGAACCGTGTGATAATTTCAGACAGTTGCGCATATCCATCTCTGTTTCGGGCAATAACCGTAACACTTCGTTCCCCATCTGTCATTTCAGCACCGATAAGGGGTGTAATATTGGCTTCGCCGCATGCAGTTGCAAATTCAACTGCACCATAGAGACCGTTCTCATCCGCCAGACAGAGCTGACGCAAACCGTGATCGGAAGCAAACGTCACGATATCAGGAACGGAATGAACTCCTTTCAGAAAGGAGTAGTGACTCTTACAGATGACGAGAGGTGAATAACGCACAAATAGCGTATAAATAGCGCACAATAAAAAGCCGCCGGGCCGGGCATTGGCCCGGCCGTCACGGCTTTTTATATAAGCAACCGCTATCTAGAACGGGAGGTCTTCTTCTTCCGAAACGCTCTTCTTCTCAACTGGGGCGCTGTCGTTGCTACTACTGCGCCGACCAAGCATGGTGAACATATCGCCGTGCACTTCCGTGGTGTTGCGCTTGTTCCCTTCTTTGTCTTCCCAGGAGCGCGTTCTCAATCTGCCCTCCACGTACACCATCTGACCTTTTTTGAGATACTGCGTGGCAGTTTCAGCGGGTTTGCCAAACAGTACACACCGGTGCCATTCGGTATGGTCCTCGAAACCACCATCAGAGTTCTTACGGCTTTCGTTGGTGGCAACATTAAAGTTTGCTACGGCCGTACCCGATGGCGTGTATCGGCTCTCGGGATCTCCACCCAAATAGCCTACGAGGATGACGCGATTTATGCTTCCTTTCTGCATTAGATTTCTCCTTCCTTTGTTTGTTATACTAACTACCCTCTTCCAGCAGAAATATCATATCCCTGACCATGAAAATCAAGGAATTTGTTTTATCGCTTCTTGGCTAAACGGATCGCTTCTCCAGCCAACACTGCATTAAACCCAAACCGGCTCCGCGCCTTATCTATGGCCTCCAGCCGGTGCCATCCTTTTATCCACTCTCCCTCATCAAACAGATTCGTCTGACGGCCACTGCCGATGAGGTTCGATAGTCCCACCCCAATCAGACGAATCCCTACCCGGCGGGTAATGGCGGAGAACATCAGCTCCTTCGCCACGGAGAACAGTGAGGGGTCCCTACTCTCAGGCTGAGACAATGTCCGGGAACGATCGATGGTGTCAAAATCTTCGTACCGCAGTTTTACCGACACGGTGCGGGCAGCCTTCTGTTCCTTGCGCAACCGCCAACACACTTTTTCCGTAAGCATATGGAGAACAGCCGTGATGTATTGTGGGTCGGTCGTGTCGGTACGAAAGGTGGTCTCTTTGCTGATGGATTTCCGTTCCCACTCCGGTAACAGTTCGCTCTCATATTTTCCCATAGATGCATACCAAAGCCATCGCCCGGTCGTCCCCAAAGTCGATTCCATAAGCAACTCCCCCGCTGCTGCGATCTGTCCCACCTGCTCCAGCCCAAAACTCTTTAGCAGTGTGGCTGTTTTTGCCCCCACACCAGGAATCACCTTCACCGGCAACGGCGCCAGGAAATATGCCTCCGTTTCCATCGGAACCCACAGCAGACCATTAGGTTTTGCCTCACTGGAAGCAATCTTGGCCGTCAGTTTGGTCCTAGCCATTCCCACTGTGCAGTCGAGCTGAGTCATCTGTTTAACGGTCCACCGGATCCGCTCTCCAGTCTCCATGGGACCGCCCCAAAGTCGCTCCGTTCCTGAAAGATCTATGTACCCCTCATCAATGGACGTCATCTCCACCATCGGCGAAAAAGATTGGAATATCTCCTTCACCTTGAAGTGGTAATGGTTGTACAGGTCAAAATCTGTAGGCACGACTACCAACTCAGGACACCGCCGGATAGCCACTGCCATGGGCATCGCTGAACGGACACCAAACTTCCGCGCTTCATAGGATGCTGATGTCACCACGGAACGCCCAATCTCAGGATCGACTCCTACAGCTACAGGCTTACCTTTCAGAGATGGATCTTTCAACCGTTCCAAAGCAACAAAGAAACAATCCATATCTACGTGAGCAATCATTTTATTTAGGTGATTAAGTGATTCATTAATTGGGCGGTTAGCTATGGCTCCGCCACGTCACTCCCATATGACCGGCCCGCGAGTATATCATACAAAAAGCGTATATACAAAGAAAAATAAAAGGGATTGGGATCAACTGCTATTCAAGCTTGTGGTAAAACGGACCAGTTCATCAGAAAGTTCATAGATCCTATCCACAACAGTTGCATCAGTAACAGCACCATTGGAAAAGGCACTGCTTGACGCATATACGAATCGTGGTATAATGACACACCGAAAATCAAGCATGAGAGAATTGGCCAAGGCCATTATGGACATATAGCTTTTGTCTCCACCTGCAGCACAGAGAAAACCTACTACTTTGTTTTCCCATACCTGTCCTGTGATCTCGATGAAATTTTTTGCTGCTGAGTTCGCGTCAAAATTGTATACCGGTGTAGCCAAAATAATTCCCTGAACGGCTCCGACCTTATCTCTGAACAGCTGTGTGGTAGGGTGATCAACATAAGTTTTTCCATCACAATAAGGCATCTCATGATCACTTAAGGCGAGAAGCTCCGCCTCCTCTCCGCTTTCCTGAAACCGTTTACAGCAGAGGCTTGCCATTGCCCAACTGTTGCCTTGTTTACGGAGCCCGGAACTGATGATCAAATATTTCATTATAATTTTCTCCTTATCTCGCTTGAGCAGT
>SCKS01000049.1 GCA_004124465.1 Fidelibacterota bacterium | reverse complement strand
ACTCGAATCCTTGCTTCCCCCTTGGGCACTACGGGGAAGGAAAATCCAATGACATAAATCCCTTTCTCAAGCAGATCAGCCGCCATACCCTGGGCCAGTTTTGCATCGCCCAGCATGATAGGGACAATGGGGTGAACTCCGTGCTTGATGTCAAATCCCGCTTCGGTCATACGCTTCCTGAATTCAAGTGTGTTACTTTCAAGCTGATCTCTTAACTCAGTTGTTTTCGAGATCATGTTAAGGCAAGTGATAGTGGCGCAAATGATAGCAGGCGCAACCGTATTGCTGAACAGGTAGGGCCGTGACCGTTGACGAAGAAAATCCACAATTTCCTGTCTTCCGGAAGTAAACCCGCCACTAGCACCGCCCAGCGCTTTGCCCATGGTGGATGTGACGATATCCACCCGGCCCATGACATTTCTGTGTTCAATGGAACCGCGGCCGGTAGGACCGAAAAATCCGGTGGCGTGGGAGTCATCTACATGAACTAGAGCATTATACTTCTCAGCCAGGTCACAGATCTTGTCAAGTTTTGCAACAAACCCATCCATGGAGAAGACGCCATCTGTGGTTATAATGCGCGTCCGGTGGTTTTGTGTCTTTTTCAGGACAGACTCCAGTTCATCCATGTCGCTATTGGCATAGCGGAAACGTTCTGCCTTGCAAAGTCGGACACCGTCTATAATGGAAGCGTGATTCAATTGATCTGAGATGACAGCGTCCTCAGGGCTTAAAATGGTTTCGAACAAGCCGCCGTTAGCATCAAAGCAGGAGGTGTATAAGATCGTGTCTTCCATCTGGAGGAACTGTGAAATCTTCTTTTCAAGTTCTTTATGAATAGTCTGAGTGCCGCAGATGAACCTGACAGAACTGAGCCCGAAGCCCCATTTTTCTATACCTTCCTGAGCAGCTTTGATGAGCTCCGGGTGGTTTGCCAGACCGAGATAGTTGTTTGCACAGAAATTGATGACCGATTCATCGTTGACCGTGATCTTGGCACTCTGCTGGGATTGAATCACCCTTTCCGATTTGAACAGACCTCCATCACGAATTTTCTTTAATTCATCTGTTAGTCTCAGTTTAATTGTATCCATCTTTATCCTTGATATTGGCCCAACGAGAATATTCTGTGGATTCTCCATTTCTCCAACTTATTCCCCATATCTTTTGTTGATCTCCGGGACCAGATAATTATCAAAGGCGGTATCAAAGTCGAATCCCGGCTTCCAACCCCAGTCTTTTCGTGCTGCTACGTCGTTCAGTTCCGCAGGCCAGCTGTCAACAATGGCCTGGCGCTTATCGCTCACCTTAAAAAAGATTTCACTTTTATTGTAAAGGTTCGAAATCTTGTCAGCAAAATCCTGGGCGGAGACCGAAAAAGATGATATGTGGTAAACCGTTCTGGTAAGTGATTGGGCATCAGCTTTCATGAGGCTTTCCATGGCCGAAATGGCATCGGGCATTGTCATGAACGGCATAGTGGTGTCCGGCCGGACAAAACAGGCGTAAGGTTCTCCCTGCGCCACTGCATGGATCATCTCCGGTCCGTAGTCGCTGGTGCCGCCAGACGGTACCGTATCCGAGCTGATGAGGCCGGGGAATCGGATAGCCCTGAAATCGATCATGCCACCGGAGGAAACAGCTGAAAGGCGCTGATAATATTTGGAATAATATCTTCCGAGATGCTCGCAGTAGAGCTTGTTGCAGCCATACATGGTTTCAGGCCGGCAGTACTGATCTTCTGTTACTGCACCTGAATTCTCTTTTTCTTCACGGCCGCCCATGCCGTACACAGCGATGGAGCTGGGGAAGAAAAACTTCACTGCTTTTCCCTGACTGGATGCTTGCTCCACAGCGATTTTCAAAAGATTGAGCGTACCGCCCACATTGACGTCGTGAGCGATGTGGGGAGAAAATTCGGCCCGGGTGCTGAGGATCGCAGCTAAATGGTAGATGGCTGATATCTCATACTTGGCGTTGATTCGTTCAAGGATATTGGTATCTAGTATATTTGCTGTCACAGCATCCCGAACCATTGGTTTCACCTTGCTGTCAAGCGAATCCAGGTCCAGTGCCACTATATTAGAATCGCCACGTTTAGCAATAGCTTTGATCAATCCCTGGCCGATTTCGCCATTTGCACCGGTAATAAGGATAACAGGTTTTCGCACGGTCAAATAAAGGTGGAAATTTCGCGTGCAATATAGGCGGGATGTCTCGCCTCCGCAAGAATAAATTAGGAACTTTCTCGACGAGAAAGTCGTCGTAAGACACCTTGTTTCTGGATGAGTCTCGGGTTAAATTAATCTTCCTCACTCCGTCGGAATCGCATGGGAAAGATAATTGCATTTGCCAATCAGAAAGGTGGTGTCGGCAAGACGACCACAGCCATTAATGTGGCGGCGAGCTTGGCTGTTTCTGAATTCAAAACGCTTCTCGTTGACCTGGACCCTCAATCCAACGCAACCACAGGTCTTTCTGAAATGTTCACCCCCAATGGTACGACAATTTATGACGTTCTTATCAGGGAGAAGCCCATGTCCAAGGGGATCAGGAAAACAGCTTTAGAATACCTCGATCTGGTGCCTAGCACCCATGATCTTGTGGGTGCCGAGATAGAACTCGTAGGGATGTTGGCGAGAGAGTATCGGCTCCGGGACTGTATTAAGAGACAAGTGAAGAAATACGATTATGTCCTGCTGGACTGTCCACCTTCGCTGGGATTATTGACTTTGAACGCACTCTCCTCCTCCGACTCTGTTCTCATCCCAATTCAGTGTGAATATTTTGCCCTTGAGGGATTGAGCCAATTACTTCAGACCATCCGTCTCGTACAACGCCACCTGAACACCAAGCTTGATATTGAAGGCGTTCTCATAACTATGTATGACGGCCGGCTCAATCTTTCGAAACAGGTTGAAAAAGAGGTTCGACAATATTTCAACGGAAAAACGTTCAAAACCGTTATCAGACGAAATGTACGGCTTAGTGAAGCACCCAGTTTCGGCAAACCGATCTTACTGTACGAAGCCAATTCACCCGGTGCTCAGGATTACTTAACTTTGGTTCAGGAGATGCTTAACCGTGGCAACAAAAAGGCTAGGTAGAGGAATAAACGCTCTTATTCGTGAGACGACGGATGAGTCGGCCCAGACTAATCCTATCTTTCATGTACCCTTAAAACTTGTCTCTCCGAATCCGCATCAGCCCCGGCAGAAATTCGATGAAAAAAGCCTCAAGGAATTGGCTGAATCCATACGTGAAAAGGGTATCATACAGCCCATCACCGTGCGGACCCGGGATAAAGGTTATGAACTGATAGCCGGAGAGAGGCGTCTGCGGGCAGCGAAGCTGGCAGGCCTCACGGAAGTGCCGGCTCATGTTTTGGAGATCGAAGACGATGTTGAAATGATGGAGATGGCGCTCATTGAAAACATCCAGCGGGAGAATCTCAATGTCGTGGAAGAGGCTGAAGCTTATGCCATGCTCAACAGCAACTATAAGCTGTCTCATACGGCAATTGCTAAGGCGGTAGGGAAAAGCCGTGCCAATATTTCAAATACGCTGAGGCTGCTCAAGTTGCCGGCAGAAGTGATTGAAAGCTTGCGGAAGAATGAAATCTCTGCCGGACATGCCCGCGCCCTGTTGGGGCTGAAAAAGACCTCTCAAATGTTACTGCTTTGGAAACGGATTGTGGAAAGGCAGGAATCGGTTCGCACTGTGGAGGAACTTGTGACGCAGATGAGAAACGGCAAGGCTCCCATCAAAAAGCGGCCGAAAAAACTGAAGCTCACCAAATCGGCGGACATCAGAAAGTTGGAAAATGATCTGATTTCAATTTTTGGCACTAAAGTCTCTATCACCCCTAAGCGAAAAGGGGGCACCATTGAAATCAGCTATTTTTCTGGTTATGACCTCGAGCGACTCCTGGAACTTTTTTCAGAGATTGAAGACTAAAGCATGGCTGGTGATAAGTACACAATTCTGTTTGTTTCGGAAAAGGAAGAAAAAACCAGGCGGTTTCGGCTTAGTAGGAGCGGTCTTCGATTTCTTGTGCTGGTTGTATTTGTTTCCGTGGTTGGTGGTATCACTGCGCTCATATACTCTGCCGGTCAACTCAAACAAATTACTGATTTGAACGCTGATAATGAAAAAATGAGGAGAGAGAGGAAGGAAGTGGTTGAAATGATTCGCGACCTTCAGCGTATACAGGAGATGGATATATACGTTAGGCAATCCATGGGCGTTCCGGCCACAAAAGAACCCGTTGCATCAGGTGGTGAAGAATTTCCTCAAACAATTCCCGTTTCTTACCTGGAGAATGTACCTTCACATGTGCCGGTCTACGGTTTTGTTTCGCAGTCATTCTCGGAAGGAGCATCCTCCACCCATCAGGGACACACCGGGCTGGATGTGGCTGCACCGGTGCAGACAGCCGTTCACTCAACTGCTGATGGCCTCGTCGTTTTTTCTGGCTGGCACCACCCTTATGGAAATCTGATCATTATCTCCCACGGCAACGGCTATTTTTCGCTTTACGGTCACAACGTGCAGAATCTTGTGAAAGAGAAACAGCGCGTAAAGCGGGGTGAACTGATTGCACTGGTGGGAGAGACCGGAGTTACCAGTGGGCCTCATTTGCATTTTGAGATCTGGAAAGACGGGAGAGTCGTCGACCCGGCGTTTTTTATAGCGGAGTATAGATCAGACTATATGACACTGGAAGATGATGAAAAGAAATAATCAGAAGCACGTCGAAACAATGATTGGGGAAGATGCTGTCATCACTGGTGAGATTGTCCTGAAGGGTGGTGCCATCATTTCCGGGAAAGTGATGGGCAATGTGAAGACTTCCGGTACAGTTCGCGTCACAAGGACCGGTACCATTGAAGGTGACATAGAAGCAGGAGAGGCGACAGTGGGCGGAACTGTTCATGGCAACGTACAGGCGGTGAAGGTTGTTTTGAGAGGTGATTCCAAAGTTCACGGAGATATTGTATATAAGCAGCTTGTTATTGAGGAGGGGGCCAGTTTTGAGGGGCGGTGTGATATTGATACAAATCAACCGCTTCCAGAAAGTGAAAAACTTCAGATTGACGGACCCGTTGCTCAGGAGGAGCCTGAATTACCGACCGAAGAAGCTCCTTCTCAATACAGTAATTGAGTTCCAATCAGGAAAGCGAAAATTTCACCACGAGCTCATTTCGGCGGATGTCGGAATCATTGCGTCAGGCAGGTCCGTATATCGGGGCAGTTTACGTTCAGGCGGGAGCTATTATCCTTCTGGGAGGTTTCGGTTATTTTATTGATAAGTGGCGTGAATCTTTTCCTCTCTGGTTTATGATAGGTGTCGCCTGTGGGATTGTGGTGGGTCTGTACGAAATGGCGAAAGTGATTTGGCGTGATAGATGAGCTTAAACCGCTTCTCTTTTATTCTCATTGTGTTTTGTTTTGGTTCCTGGTCCCTCATTTCCTGGATTATTATTAAGGATTACATTTCTGAGCTTTTCTTGGGTATGATTGTGCCTCTGGTTATTGGTCTCCTTACAGTCACAAAGATTCAATCCATCTTTACCAGCGATCCCGGTAAACTGACCTCTTTCATGATGAAATCATTTATTGGGAAACTGGTCATATACGGAGTCTATATGATGGGAATAGTTGCTTTTTCTCCTTTCAACGAACGCCCCTTTTTTATTAGCTTTATGGGTTATTTCATTACGCTTCATGTGCTTGAAGCGTTTTTTATTAGGTCAGTTTTTATAAGGTTCTCGAGCTCGGGATGAAAACCACAGCGGGAAGTGAAAATACCTCGGGGAGTGTGATGGATCAGGTGGGTGATTACATCATCCATCATATTTCCAACTCAGATATTCACCATCCTATCCTTCAGCTCCCCACAATTTTCGGCATCGATTTTTCCGTTACTAAGCATGTATTAATGTTATGGGTTGTCTCAGCAATTGTAGGTATGGTGGTATTAATTCCAGTTCGATCCTACCTTAAAAGGAAAAACGATGTACCCAGAGGAATGGGTAATGCTGTGGAAGCGGTTGTCTTGTTTATTCGAGATTCTGTAGTTAAACCAAATGTAGGTCCGAAATGGGTGGACACTTGGGCGCCTATTATTCTTACTTTCTTTTTCTTTATACTTACGGCGAATACCATTGGGCTTATCCCGATTTTTGATATTCTAGGTGCGATGGGGCGGTTAGTTTTTAATGTTTCTCCGCATAATGATCATTCTCTTATCAATGCGCTTCTGCATGGGGGAGCAACCGCCACAGGCAACTTTGTTGTCACTGCAGCCCTTGCTTCAATTACGTTTGTTTGTATTATGATTGCCGGCACGAAAGCTCACGGTTTTGTTCAACATTGGAAGAATTTGGTTCCTCACGGACTTCCTTTCTTGGTATATATTATCCTGATACCTATTGAAATCATCAGTATGTTTGTTAAGCCCTTTGCTCTTACAATGCGACTTGCAGCAAACATGACAGGTGGTCATATTGCAATATTGGCGATTTTATCTTTCATTCCCATTTTCGCTGAAGTTTTTCATAGTCTTGGAGCGGGTATTGGAATTGCTGCTTTTTCTGTACCCATTGCAACAGGTCTTACCGGCTTAGAAATCATTGTAACACTAGTTCAAGCTTATGTTTTTACTTTGTTGTCAGCCGTCTTCATTGGGATGGCTATTAATGTTCACCACTAATCAATAGGAGATAGATCAATATGGAAGCCACAACCTTTATTCCGTTGGGTATGGGAGCCGCCGTCATAGGTGCCGGTTTGGGTATTGGAAAGCTGGCCGCTGCGGCTGCTGAAAGTATTGCAAGGCAACCTGAAGCAGCTTCAGAGATTACCGGTGCAGTCAACCTTCCACTTTTCCTTCTGGAAGGGGTTGCAATTATCGCTTTGGCACTCACATTTGCCATGCTGTTCTTTACCTAAACTCGTAATATGGATAATCCGCTTGTTCAGCTAGATCCTGGACTTTACGTCTGGACCATTATCACCTTTCTACTGCTCTTTTTCCTGTTGGCAAAATTCGCCTGGAAGCCGCTTCTCAAGGCGTTGTCAGAGAGAGAAGAGAAGATTCGTTCTTCTCTGGAAAAGGCTGATGAAGCACAACAGAAACTGGAGCGTCTTAGTGCCGAGGGTGAAGAAATTATTGGCAAAGCACGTGCCGAAGCCCAGTCCATAGTTTCTGACGGAAAAGTGGCTGCTGAAAAGATCCGGGATGAGATTGAGACGAAAGCAAAAGAAAAAGCCAACACAATCGTAGCTCAGGCTGAAAAACAGATTACCGCTGAGAAGGAACAGGCTATTAGCGACATTCGCGGTGAAGTGGCGGCACTTTCCATTCAGATCGCCGAAAAGCTCATTCGTAAGAATCTCTCCAAAAAAGACAACATGACGCTCATCAAAGAATCCCTCGACAAAGCAGGAAAGATTAATGAAGCTTAACCGCAAAGCTAAGCAGTACGGTGAAGCGCTGTTCAACGCTGCCAGGGAAATGGGAGCAGTTGAAGAGGTGTGTCAGTCTCTTTCTCTTGTTAACCAGTTGTTAAAGCGGGATGCTTCTTTTCGTGCTTTCTTCAATACTCGGAGAATTGAAAGCGATCAGAAAGGTGCTATAGTCGGCAAAGTGCTGGGTAGTAATTCTCACCCGCTTGTATCAACACTTTTTGGCATCCTTTCTGAGAAAAGAGAATATCGCCTCATGAGTGGTATTCAATGCTGGGTAGAATCGAGACGGCAGAGCGAACTGAATTTGCTGCTGGTGATAGCATATACAGCGGAAAAACTGGATGAAGATGAAATTAACAATATTTCACAGGTGATTGAATCGTCCATGGCGAAACAGGTTGAAATGTCAACTGAAATAGATGAAGCCCTTCTCGGGGGGATTAAGTTGCGCATGGACAATCTCTTTATAGATGGTTCACTTCATGGTCAACTTGAAAGATTAAAGATCGGATTGATATAAACGAAACAGGATTAGTATAAACATGGATATTAATACAGACGAGATTAAAGACTTGCTAAAAGCCGAGATTGAGAAATTCGATCTGGATATAGATGTATCGGAAGTAGGCGAAGTGTTGGAGGTTGGTGACGGTGTTGCTCGCGTCAGCGGATTGGAAAATGTCATGAGCTCAGAACTGGTTGAGCTTCCCAATGGTGTTTTCGGTATGGCACTCAACCTAGAAGAGGACAATGTGGGGCTAGTCCTTTTTGGTGAGAGTCAAAAAGTGAAAGAAGGTGATATTGCCAAAAGGACTGAACGTGTTGTGGAAGTTCCAGTGGGGGAGGGAATGCTCGGTCGGGTGGTTAATCCTCTTGGTCAGCCCATTGATGGCAAAGATGCTATCGAAACCAGTGAAACCCGACCCATCGAGCGGAAGGCTCTGGGGGTACTGCAGCGTCAGCCGGTGAAGAAACCCTTGCAGACCGGTTTGAAGTCTATCGACAGTATGATTCCCATCGGCCGGGGTCAGCGTGAGTTGATTATCGGTGACCGCCAGACCGGGAAAACAGCGATTGCCATTGATACTATTATTAATCAGAAAAGAACTCATGAGGGTGATAGCCCGGTTTATTGCATCTATGTGGCTATTGGCCAGAAGGCGTCCACGGTTGCTCAAGTGGTGGCACAGCTGGAAGAAAGCGGCGCTATGGATTACACCATTGTAGTAGCTGCCAACGCCTCTGATCCGGCACCGATGCAATTCATTGCTCCCTACTCTGGATGCACCATGGGTGAATTTTTCCGCGATGATGGCAGACACTCCCTATTAATCTATGATGATCTTTCAAAGCATGCCCAGGCCTACCGGCAGATGTCTCTGCTGTTGCGACGCCCTCCCGGCCGCGAGGCATACCCCGGCGATGTATTCTATCTTCACAGTCGCCTATTGGAGCGAGCCAGCAAACTGAGCGACGATCTTGGTGGAGGTTCCCTGACAGCACTGCCTGTCATCGAGACGCAAGAAGGTGATGTTTCCGCTTATATCCCCACCAATGTGATTTCAATTACGGACGGCCAGATATATCTTGAAACTAATCTGTTCAACGCCGGTGTTCGCCCAGCAATTGATGTGGGTATCTCTGTTTCCCGCGTGGGTGGAAATGCTCAGATCAAGGCCATGAAAAAAATTGCTGGTATGCTCCGATTGGACCTTGCTCAATTTAGAGAGCTGGAAGCGTTTGCCAAGTTCGGCTCTGATCTTGACAAGGCAACACAACAGCAGCTTACTCTTGGTCAGCGAATGGTGGAAATCCTTAAGCAAGATCAATATGTTCCAATGTCCGTGGAGAAGCAGATTGCTATCATCTGGGCCGGTAATAATGGACATCTGAATGATATTGAACTAAATGATGTGAAACGCTTTGAAGAAGAATTCCTTTCTTATCTGGGGACCAACTATGCGTCGACTCTTGACGATATCAGGGACAGCGGCGAACTAAGCGATGAAATTGTTGAGAATCTCAAAAAGGCCGTCAACGAATTCAAGAAAGGTTTCACAGCTTAGAAAAGAGCCGTGGCAAATCTTAAGGACATTCGAGATCGGATCAAGTCGGTCAAAAGTATTCAACAGGTGACCAAAGCCATGAAGCTTGTTGCCGCAGCAAAAATGCGCAAGGCCCAGGAGCGGATGGAACAGGCCCGACCCTACGCTGACCATCTTGCTGAAGTAATTACATCTCTCCTACCCGATGTAGATCGATCACTTCTCTCTTTGCTGGATGTGAGGGAAGTAAAACGGGAAGCGTTGGTTGTGGTGACTTCCGACAGGGGTTTGGCCGGTGCATTTAATGCTAACATTATACGCCGGGCCGAAGAAGAAATTTCGGAAACTGGGCAGGAAAATGTGGATCTCATCTGCATCGGCCGTAAAGGAAGGGATCACTTTAGGGTCCGCGGTTATGAAATCATCAGAGATTTTACAGATTTCTGGAGTGATCTTTCCTTCAAACATGCCATGGATTTTGGTGGCGAAATCGTCAGTCATTTTACCGGTAGGGAAGTGGATAGGGTACGTGTAGTCTATAACTGGTTCAGGAATGTGGCCACACAGGAGATTCGTGTGGAAGACTTGCTTCCGTTAACCTACGAGGAAAATTCTGTTAAGGCGGTTGATCGCCTCTATGAACCATCAAAAGAGGAGATTGTCCACTCTCTTATCCCGCGGCATCTCAATGTACAGATGTGGAAATATCTGTTGGAATCCTTCGCCAGTGAGCAGGCAGCACGGATGGTGGCCATGGATAACGCTACTGAAAACGCTCAGGAAATGATTAAGAATCTGACGCTAGATTTTAACAAAGCGCGTCAGGCTGCCATTACCAAGGAGATGCTTGAGATTGTCGGTGGCGCGGAAGCATTGGCAACAAATTAAGGTGGAAAAAAAAGAATGAACAATACTGGGAAAGTATCACAAATCATGGGTGCCGTAGTGGATGTGGCATTTGAAGATGGCCAGCTGCCAGCAATCTTTAACGCCCTTGAAATTGATCGAAATGATGAAGGGACACTGACTCTAGAGGTGGCTCTACATCTGGGTGATTCAGTTGTACGGACAGTGGCCATGGATTCCACGGATGGGCTTGTTCGCGGGCATACTGTGTCAGACACGGGTAATCCTATCTCTGTTCCCGTCGGTGAACAAACCTTAGGTCGCCTCTTTGATGTTCTCGGCAATACCATCGATGGGAAAGAAGCCCCTAAAACAGAAAAAACCTATCCCATTCATCGTCCGGCACCTGAACATAAGGATCTCAGCACAACACGGGAAGTTCTTGATACAGGTATCAAGGTCGTAGATCTTATGGAGCCTTACACCAAAGGGGGCAAGACCGGGCTCTTCGGCGGCGCCGGTGTAGGGAAAACAGTTCTCATTCAAGAACTGATCCACAACATCGCCACGGAACACGGAGGTTATTCTGTATTCTCAGGGGTGGGTGAGAGGACCCGTGAAGGGAACGACCTTTTTCTTGAAATGACAGAATCGGGTGTTATTGATAAAACGGTCATGGTATTTGGTCAGATGAACGAACCGCCGGGAGCGCGACTCCGTGTTGGTCTGTCTGGTCTGACTATGGCAGAGTACTTCAGAGATGAGGAAGGTCGCGATGTACTCCTATTTATAGACAACATTTTCCGGTTTACCCAGGCCGGTTCAGAAGTGTCCGCACTTCTTGGGCGCATGCCGTCGGCCGTGGGTTACCAGCCGACCCTTTCTACGGAGATGGGCGAGTTGCAGGAACGGATCACTTCCACTAATAAGGGATCTGTTACTTCTGTACAGGCGATTTACGTTCCAGCCGATGATCTTACAGACCCCGCTCCTGCCGCCAGTTTTGCGCATCTGGATGCAACAACGGTGCTGGATCGACGAATCTCAGAGCTGGGTATCTATCCGGCGGTGAACCCATTGAGTTCCACATCGCGTATCCTTGATCCGAGGGTTGTGGGTGACCGCCACTACAATGTTGCCCGAGAGGTCCAAGGCATTCTTCAGAAGTACAAAGAACTCCAAGACATTATCGCCATCCTTGGTATGGAAGAACTTTCGGATGATGATAAACTAACAGTGACCCGCGCCAGGAGGATTGAACGTTTTCTGTCGCAGCCATTCTTTGTGGCGGAACAGTTTACTGGAACCCCGGGGCGATACGTGAAGCTTGAAGATACAGTAGACGGTTTTGATCGTCTTATTCAGGGTGAGTTTGATGACCTGCCGGAAAAAGCGTTCCTTTATGTAGGTACTATAGATGAGGCTGTTGAGAAAGCTAAAGAGATATCTGCCAATTGAGTACCTTCCAGCTTGAAATCGTAACGCCAACGAAAACGCTTGATCAGGGTGACGTCTCATATGTCCGGTGTCCCGGGACAAAGGGGCTCTTTGGTGTCATGGGCGGTCACACCGAGGCGATTTTTGCTCTTGCTGTTGGAGAAATCAAAGTGACAAAAGATGGCAATACGAGCTATCTCTCCACCAGTGGCGGATATGCAGAAGTGACTCGAGAAAAAGTTTCACTGTTGCTCGAAACTGTGGAAGAAGCTCGGGAAATCGATGCTTCTCGGGCTCAGGAAGCGTCTGACAGGGCCAAGGCACGCCTCTCAAAAAAAGAAGGAGATGAAGTTCGCGCAAGGGAGTCTCTATTTCGGGCAGTAAACCGTCTGAAAGTCTCTAGTCGGTAGTGAATTAAGGAAGATACTAGAAAAGGAGAAAAAAATAGAATCAGAACAGAGGAGAAAATTTTTCCAATGGTTATAGCTCGAAGTCCCTCTTGATCTCGGGCTTTTTCTTTATTAGAAATAACTTCTCATTCTTGATTTCTCATAAAAGATTCT
>SCKS01000116.1 GCA_004124465.1 Fidelibacterota bacterium | reverse complement strand
AAACCTATCATCCCTTTAAGATCAAAATAGGCATACAAATCTGTCTGCATGGGAAAAGCAGTTGACTCATCACTATCTGTGATGGCCTGTATTCGTAGGTCGGCACCGATCCGGAGATGATCAGTCAGTTGACCCACGTCATCCAGAGTGATGAGCGAGCTTGTCTTGGGCATGGGTAGTTCATCTGCCGATGTGATAAGCACGCCGTAGTCGTTTCTTAAGGCTCCTCCAGCGGGATTCACATGACAAGTATTGCAGGAAGCCCCCTCTTTGATGGCAAAACGAGGGATAGCGCTAACTGATTGTACCAATAGAAAGGAGATGGCTATTCTGTGAAACAATCGTCGACTCTCTTTAATTGTTCTCAGCACCTTCGGTAATCCAGTTTCGGATTTTGGTTGTACTCGCATCACTAAGCGTACCACCTGGCGGCATTTTTGAGCCGGTCTTAGAATTGCCCATTATTTTTAGATAAAGGACAGAATCTTTTGACTTGCCGGGTTCCACCAATTTCAAAGGTGCATAATTCTTCGATTCCACATTAACGAGATTTGAGTAACTGGATCCTCCAGAAAGATCGAGACTGGTAGAGTGCCCCGCTCTGTGGCATCCTGATGTTGCACAGCTTAAATCAAAAACAGGCTGGATGTCACTGGAGAAACTGACTGAACCAGTGGGATTGTCATCCGTTTTCTGCTCGCTTCCCATATCGACACAACCCATCAGTATGAAAAGCCCCAAAGGGACTCCGATTCGAAGAATCTTATGTTTCAACCGTAAGTATAGTTATAAATGAAACGTCCTACTTCAGGAGTACCATCCTATGTGTCAGGATGCGATCATCATATTTTATAATAAAAAGGTAAATGCCAGAAGAAAGCGAGGTACCACTATAATTCTTTCCCATCCAAATGAGAGAATTACTACCAGGTTCAAAAGAGATTGAACCAAAATCATAAATAGATTTGCCTGAACTTGTAACTATGCTTGCCTGTCCTTGAACATGAGTCATCGTATTAATGACGATTCTTGTGTAGGGATTAAATGGATTGGGATAATTCCCCACAATTTCAAAACGTGATGGCAATTGACTTTCAACAGTAACAGAAACTTTTTCCGGTGCTCCCTCATTTATCCATTTTTTAATTAATGATATAACAGAATCAACAAGTGCATCTCCTCCTTGTGGCATCTGAGGAGTAACACTTCCCTCTATGCGCTGAATTAACAGGCTGTTAGAGGCGTCTCCGGCTTTGATCACAGCGCCACTGTTACCACCCTTCATTAATTCATCATAAGATGAAAGAGTTAATCCACCACTGCCACCATGACAACCTGTGCATTTTTCATTAAATATCGTTTGTATTTGGGAATTGTAGTCAACCTGAGCTCCAGCAATGGATAACAACAATGCCATAACAATAAAGCGTTTCATCAGGATTCCCTCATATTCTTAACAACCAAGGAAAATTTAACTGAGATTATGAAGTTCCGCTACAACAACAAAAGAAAAAACCCCCGGAATCCGAGGGTTTTTTTATCGTCTTTATGACTCTGGTGTTAGCGGCCTCTGGCCATTGGAGATCTGGAAACATCGCCATTCTTATCAATATAGTAGAGGTAACCTGACTGCCGGGAAACACCGGCATCGGCTACTTTTTCCGCATTGCCTCCACCTTTACCCGCACGGGCCATCTTGGAACGCCATACATTACCATCTTTTCCGAGGTAGTACAGATAACCAGATTCTTTTTTTACACCTACTCTTTGGACGACTTCAGCCATGATGTTCTCCTTTATTTTCGGTTAGAAAGCATTAAAAGTGGCCTCAACAGAGATATTATCACTTTCTCGTCGAGAAAGTCAAGTTTTTTCGACGAGAGGCCCGACGAGAGATTTTTGACAATTGAGAAGCAAATTACAATACTGGCCGCAACATGTCCTGCATAAAACGCCCCATACGCCAAAGCTCCGAGATGAGCCCAAGAGGTCCTTTACCGTATCCCTCTATTTCCGAATGGGCGTAAAGAGTGCTGATGAACGTGTGAACCTCTTTCCCTCTTTCTTCGAGAGCCCGTCTGAACCTGACAGTTTCCGTAAACGGTATCATGGTGTCGCTGGCACCGTGCATGAGATAGAGTGGAAAGTCAATTTCATCAAGAAATTGAATCGGAGACAGCGGCAACAGTATATTTTCAATCTTATCCATCACCTGTTGCACCATCTCCACAACCTCCTTGCTCTGATCGGATACAATTTTGTCAATGAGGATTTTGTCTTCTTCTGGAAAAGCAGCATAAAGCTCGTCCCCGTTTTCTCCGTCATTAGCCACCTGATCCAGCAGGTAGGCGCGTACATTTTCAGGATTGCAGGGGTTGTCGAGATATTCCAAATAGTTATGGAAAAAAACAATCCGGCCCCAGTTATGCGGCTCGAAAACATATTCCTTTTTCCCGTCTGAACAGCGGCCAGTGATAGCAAACTGGAGCGCCTCTTTGAAATCAAAATAGCTCCCGTATGAGATGACACTGGCCGGCCGGTTTTTTAACCGCTCATCCAGGCACGCCTTTATAAAAAGACTCCCACCGAAACTCATACCTACACACGCAATCCGGTCTTTATCAATATCCTCTCGTATCTCCACAGCTTCATAAACGTTTATCATATGTTCAATTGATTCCTCCCGAACAAGTACTTCCTTCATATCGGGTATGCGTGGCAGGAACGTCCTGACCCCAGCCAGTGCTGTAGCACGGGCAAGCATATTAACCGCCTCATGCTCTTCCGCCGCTGGTGTGATACCGGGATAGAGAATAAGTGCCGGCGCATTTTTCAACTTTTCGGGATGATAGATGCGCATGGGAACAGTTTCACCTTCGGTTGTGGTGTAAGATGATGTTTCCACAGCCGGCTCCCGACGAAACAAAGTCAGCAACCGCCCAACCGGATTGGGCACCACGTTGAGTACAATGGTGAGCATTTTCCAGAAATGTTTCACGAGCCGGCAGTTCTCAACTTTTCCACAACCTCAAATCCCCGCCTAAAAAATGGTTGTGGTGCATTTAACTCCATTAAAGTAGAAATATCTCTCAGCAGATCGTTCTCAATTCTCTGAAGTTCCAGTGCCTTTGACACAGAGATGAGACCGAGAAAATAGAATGGACTGGTAGCGGGAGTATAATAGAGAGGAAAGTCACTGCCGTAACACAGTCTGTTAAAATAGTGTGGATTTCTTATCAGGTGTCGCAAACTGGATGATTTGTGAAGAAGAGAAAGACCTGAAATATCACCGTAGAGATTGGGAAAGTCATCAAGCATTTGAAGGAACTGGCGGAAGTAGGGACCGTTGGAGTTCCCTCCCCCCGATGCGCAGTGGGCCGCAATGACGGTCACTCCTTCCTCCAATGGCAACTGAAGCAGTCGAGGATTGCCCAGTTTCTGATCCACTGCACCGCCCACTGCATATTCAGTACCCGCATGCGTAAGGAGTACTATTCCCAGTTCATTCCATTTGTGGTAGAAAGGGACTATTTGTTTGTCAGAAGCGTCGATTCCCATGGTATTGGGGATCCACTTCACCACAACCGCCCCAAGGGAAGCGACACGTTCCAACTCGTCAAGGGCATCTTTTCTGTATGGATTAAAGGAATCACCC
>SCKS01000048.1 GCA_004124465.1 Fidelibacterota bacterium | reverse complement strand
ACAAGCGTGGCCCTGGCAGTTATGAATACGATGTCTATATCGCCGTTTCAAACGATAGAGGCGTTAGTTGGAGTGAACCCATCATTCCTCATGGTGACGGCATTGCTGCCGAACATGGGTTTGTCTCATTTTTCCGCCAATCATCGGGCGGAGTGGGAATGGTGTGGCTGGATGGCCGGAATATGGCGTCGTCCAAGCACGGTCACGGATCGGGGGAGATGTCGCTTTTTACCACTTTTCTGGGTCGAGATTTGAACTTAAGTGTTGAGAAATCTCTTGATTCCCGCATTTGCGAATGTTGCCCAACCGCAGCTGCAACTATAAATGGGAATACCATTATTGCTTATCGTGACCGATCTGAAAATGAAGTGCGAAATATTCAGATAAGGCGGTTCATCAATGGAGAATGGGAGCCTTCTTTCGCCGTGAATGATGACGGTTGGATGATTCCCGGTTGTCCTGTGAACGGTCCTGAATTAGCTGTAAATGAAGATAAACTGGCTATTGCTTGGTTTACAGCCCCAAACGGTGAAGCAAAAGTTAATTTGGCTTTTTCGGAAGATATGGGAGCCTCCTTTTCCGAGCCTATTAGGATTGATGACGGGATTCCTCTCGGAAGAGTAGATCTTGAATGGTTAAACAGATCTGCTGTTGTTGTTAGCTGGATTGAAGTGACAGGAGATTCAGCTGAATTGAAATTGCGAAAAGTATCTCTTAAGGGTGAAGTTGACTCACCCCTGGTTGTGAGTAAAATTGATGCGGGCAGGGGAAGCGGATATCCTCAGATGGTTAATTTTCAAAATGAATTGATCTTTGCCTGGACCGAACCTGGTCAATGGAAAATCATAATGGCAAGGTTAAATAAAAATAGTATTTAAGGACGTTATAAAGTGTGACATGAACATAATGACCACCACGATCATGAACACAATCACCATTGATAAAGAATAATTCTGTTTTTAGACTTTTCTCTTGACATTTACCTGAAAATATAGGTACTCTCCAACGGTTTGTTGATCTCGGAGCTACAACCACAATTTTCTCGCAGGAAAACTTTCATTAAGATAGTGTTACCATCTTTGTCTCGTCAAATGAGTCGACGAATGGGGTTGGTGCACGCTGTGATTACCAAATAACCTAATAGGAGGGATCACAATGGGTAGTTTGAAGGATACTTTCTCCACGGTTAGCGGATGGTTTGGCGATTTCGTCAGCCTGGGGCTGTCTTTAGCGATGGTCTTTCTCGTAGTTGACGCGCTTTTTGGCGTTGGCACAACGGGAATCGTGGATAATGTGGCTGATCTTGTAGGGGCTTTTACAGACAATGGCATTACAGGGTTAGTTGCTTTCGTGGTCTTTATGTCTATTTGGGGCAGTAACTAGGTTACTTGTAACCTGAAGCAGATTCTTGCCCCCCCATGAAGGGGGGGGAGGAACAATGCTGACTCAGAACTGACATTAATATCACTCAATTCAGTTAACCTCGCTAGATAATAGGGAGAATTAACCTATGATTAGGAATGCACTACAGGCCATCAGTGGCTGGGGTAAAGAAGTCGTCGATTTCGGCGTCGCAGTCATCATGGTGGGCGTCGTAGTTGATATCCTCTTTCCCGGAACAACGGGTGTCGTTGATAATATCGCCGATTTAATCGGCGATTTTTCGTCGCAAGGCGTAGCAGGCATAATAGCACTGCTTCTCTTTGTGACAATATATAATAATAGATAGGCACTTAACCGGGACGGCATAAGTAAGACCGCTCTTCCGAGAGTGGTGGAGTCTATCCCAGCCTGATTCTGGACGGTTTATCCGTTTTGAATTAGATTGGGATTTTCTTTTCCCAGAAACAGTCTCCCGGCAAACTTTGAAATCGATGACGGGGGGTGTAATTTCGCCGGCCAACAGAGAGGATTTATATCGTGAATTACCTGTACGCACAAACATCTTCCGGAGGAGGAATCCTCGGTTTCTTACCTTTCGTCCTCATCCTTCTTGTCATCTATTTTCTCATGCTCCGGCCACAAATGAAACAGCAGAAAGATCGCAAGGTTATGCTGGGAAACCTCAAAAAGGGAGATAAAGTTGTTACATCTGGCGGGATACACGGCACGATCACCGGTTTCAAGGAAAAGAATTCCACTGTTATCCTAACTGTGGATAAGCATGTGAAGCTTACGGTGAGCAAATCAGCCATATCCGGGCCCAGCTCATCTATAGAGAAGGAAGCTTGATGGCAGCGCTTCCGGTTGTGACATATGGTGAGTCAATCCTTAGAAAAGTCGTTGAACCCGTGGAAGATTTCGAGGCTATCGAAGACTTGGTTCCGAACATGTTCGATACCATGTATGAAGAGGAGGGTATCGGCCTGGCTGCTAACCAGATCGGTGTCGATCTTAATGTGATGGTGATCGATATTTCTCACGCTGATGAAAATTGTCCCCCTTCCACTTTTGTTAACGGACAGATTATTGAGCGGTCAGGTTCCGAATCTATGGAGGAAGGGTGCCTGAGTGTCCCGGGTGTTCGTGTAGATGTAACCCGTTCCGAAAAAGTGACATTTGCCTATCAGGATTTGAAAGGGAATCATCATGAAGCAAAGTTTGACGGTCTCATGGCAACAGTTATTCAGCACGAAATGGATCACCTCAACGGCCTTCTTATCATCGATCACGCATCTCAGCTGGATAAACATCGAATCCGGAAGCAGTTGAAAGAGCTGGCATCGTAACACTCCTGAGGTCTCAATTTCATAGACCGTAACCTGTTGAATCCACTCCGCATTGTCTTTATGGGGAATCCGGATTTCGCCGTCCCGTCCCTGAATGAGATCATGGTATCAAATCATGAAGTAGTGGCGGTGGTCACATCCCCTGACAAGCCCCGAGGCAGGGGAAAATCGGTATCGCCCACTATGGTGGCTCAAAGGGCATCTGATTATGCTTTGCCATTAATTCAGCCATCATTACTGAAAGATGATTTCTTTATTTCACAACTCCAGGAGCTGAAAGCTGATCTTTTTTCTGTTGTGGCCTTTCGTCTGCTACCCTCAGCGGTATTACAGATTCCGAAAATAGGGTCAGTGAATCTCCATCCTTCTCTGCTGCCGCAATACCGGGGCGCCGCACCTCTCCAGTGGGCGTTAATGAACGGTGATGTGAAGACAGGCATCACAACATTTCTCCTCTCTCCTGCGATGGATAGTGGAGATATATTAATGACTAGACCTCTGGGCATTTTCCCCGAAGACGATTCCGGCTCTCTCTCTCTCCGTGCATCACAGCTAGGGGCCAATTTGCTTGTGGAGACAATTGACAGTCTGGCACGTTGTACGGCCTCACCGAAACCTCAGGATGACAGCAATGCCAGCCGTGCACCCAAGATAACCTCTGAAGATTGCGAGATAGACTGGACCAAATCGGCTGCTAGTGTGAGAAATAAGGTTCGTGCTCTGTCACCTGCTCCAGGCGCATACACATCTCTGGCCGGTCGCCGCCTGAAAATCTATAGGTGCGAACTCTCCTTGGCGGAGGAGGAGACATCCGGGGAAGTTATTTCTCTAAATAAAACATCGTTTACGGTAGGGTGCGGTTCCGGCAGTGTGGTTATTCAGGAGCTTCAACCGGAAGGGAAAAGGCGGATGACCAGTGGGGAATTTCTTGCCGGTACCCAGTTGAGGGTGGGAGATCGTTTTGGCCAATAAGCTATCGGCGAGAGAACATACTGTTAGAATTCTCGATAAATTCGATCGTAGCTCCAATAGACTTCCTGCAATTTTTGAAAATTATTTTGCTTCCAATGAAACATCCTTTAAATCGCGGCCAGAAATTACTCATCTTGTACAGGATATTATCCGTCACCGTGGCTACATTGATCATATTATCATTTCTCTGTTTAGAGGCAACTATAAAACAGCTGACAACACTCTCAGGAATATACTGAGGCTGGGAACATATGAAATCCTCTACAGGGATCAAGTCCCGGACTTTGCGGCAGTGGATGAAGCGGTGGAGCTTGCGAAGCGGAGGCGGGGGAAGGGTGCAGCGGGCCTCGGAAACGCACTTCTCCGAAAGATCCGTAAAGCAGATACGTCCGTGGAGAAGGCACTCTCTCCAGAAACGCCCATTCATCAGATGGCAGCTCTACTATCCCACCCGGGATGGATGATTAGCCGGTGGATAGATTCTTTAGGCTGGGAACGGACGATCCAATTTTGCGAGTGGAACAATACAGTTCCAATCCTTACCGTTCGCATGAATTCACTCCAAACCGAGAAGGAGGCGTTTGAAAAATTTCTGGAAGAAAGTATGGTTCAGTGGGAGCCGAACCAATTTATTCCAGAGTTTTACACCGTTCACCGAGTGTCAAAAATCAGGTCAAGCAGCCAGTTCAATGAGGGGCATTTTTCATTTCAGGATGTCTCTTCCGGGTTGGTTACAAATCTTTTGAAACCAACTGAAGGTGACTCCGTTCTTGATGTTTGTGCAGCTCCCGGGGGAAAGTGCGGCTATATGGCGGAGCTTATGAGGAACAGTGGTTCGGTTTATGCGTTTGATGTGGATGCTGACAGACATGCGCTATTGAAAGAATCAATGAAGAGATTGAAACTCAATTCTGTCAACGTAGAACAGAAGGATGCCACAGCTGACTCTTTTCAGGTTTCCGATAAAATTCTCATCGACGCACCTTGTACCGGTACCGGCGTCATGGCCAAACGGGCTGATCTAAAATGGCGCAGACATCCATCTGACCTGGACGAAATGGTTGCTGTTCAAAAAAGAATTATCAGTCATATAGCTCAGTTCCTTGAGTCTGAAGGGGAACTGGTCTACGCCACCTGTTCAGTTGAGCCTGAAGAGAACTGGGGTGTGGTGGACAGTTTTTTAGCCGATAATCCATCGTTTTCAGTACAGTCGGCTGAAGGACGAGTTCCATCGAGGTTTCTTGATAATATGGGGGCGCTCAGCACTTTTCCGCCAGAACATGGGATGGACGGCGTTTTTGCAGTAATTTTGAGGCGCAACTGATGAAAACGGTTTACCGCTATGCTGTGATAGCGTTCATTGTGGGCGCCATCGGCTTACTGTTCTTGGATAAAATTGTCATGCCTCTTTATGTCCGTTCGGACGCCGGCCGTTTTCTTCCTGATGTGACAGGCATGTCTTTTGAAGAGGCAAAGTCGACACTTGAACTGGAAGGTTTTGTCGCCAAGCGGGGTGATGTGAAATATACCAGCGCCTACTCGGCAGGTACAGTCATAGATCAGTATCCGGACGCAATGCGAAAGGTGAAACCGGGGCGAACTGTCCATCTGACTATCGCTGAGCGGGAAAGAATGATAATGATACCCGATCTTGTGGGGAAGTCTATCCGCAGCGGGAAGCTGGAGTTAAGTGAGGTTGGATTAATGGTTGATTCACTTATCAGCGAATACGATGCAGATGTCCCCGTCGATGTCATCCGCTGGCAATATCCGCGGGCCGGAGATTATCTTCGACGAGGTAGTGGCCTCACAGTCATCATTAGCAAAGGTAAACCACCTGACTTCTACCAGATGCCTCAGCTGTTTGGTCTCAGCTTGGAAAAAGCGGAACAACAGCTTGCTAAATCGCAGCTCCCTCTGGGACGCATCACCTATCGCCAGAATGAGGATCTTGTTCCCTATACCATACTTGAACAATCTATTGTTTCGGGAACCATTCTGGACAAACCGGTCCCCATTGATGTAACAGTAAGCATACTGGATTTGAATGATGTTTATAACCAACTATCAGACCCAAAACGAAAACGATGAACTACCGAAATGAAGTTTACAGGAAAATGATTCATTTTGGCTCCGCCGTATTTCCTATCTCCTACTATTATTCTTTGAGCAGAGAGCAGATGCTTTGGTTGTTGGGTGGATTGAGTGCTCTGTTTCTCTTTGGAGAATTGTTGAGAATGAACGTGGGGCCTTTTAAGCGATTCTTTAAGTTAATTTTCAGTGCTGTTGTGCGTGAGTCGGAGGATCATACAATCACCGGTGCCACAACGGTCTTTATTGCTGGATTTCTTACTGTTCTGATTTTTGAGAGACCGGTGGCTATTTTTGCTATGCTCATTCTTTCTCTGGCGGATGCAACAGCTGCACTCATTGGTCGAAAGTGGGGAAACCACTCGCTATTCGAAAAATCGGTTGAAGGAACGATGACTTTCCTGATAGTGGCACTGGCATTGGCTTTTTTACTTCCCGATCTACCGCGGGCCGGCGCCGTGGCCGCAGCGGGAATTGCTACTATCGCAGAAGTTTTACCTTCCCCTATCGATGACAACCTGATTGTCCCTCTTTCGGCGGCCACCACCATCTCCTTTTTCTATCTGATTGCGTGAGTTTCCTGGCGCCATCGCTTCTCTGGGGCCTTTTGGCGGCAGCTGTCCCTGTCATTATTCATCTCATCAGCAGACGACAAACACAGCGTGTCGATTTCAGTACCGTTCGTTTCATCAAGGAGCTGGAGCACGACACAATCCGGAAACTGAAATTGCGCCAGATTATTCTGCTGATTCTCAGAACGGCGGCCGTTATACTACTCGTTTTATCTTTCGCCCGCCCGGTGAAAATAGGTTATTTCCCGCTGGCAGGGACCGTGGGGCAGTCCACCAGGATTGCCATGCTATTTGATAACTCCGCAACCATGGCTGCTGAAGTAGAAAGGTCTACCCTTCTTGACAGGTCAAAACAGACAGCGCTGAATCTTCTTCATAACTTGGAAGGCGATTTTACTTTGGACGCCTACCAGACAACTCCTTTTAAAAGGGTCGCTTCTGAGCTAATGACTTCAATGGGGCGAGTGAGAGAGATTTTTCAAAATATCCAGCCTACCGGTGGACAGGACAACTTGTGGACTGCTATCGACTCAGCTATCGTACGGTCGGAGCGGGAAGAGGAGATATCGGGTCAGTCTGCAAACCGGGAACTATATGTTTTCAGCGATTTCCCAGTCGCAGTATCTGACTGGAAATTGACGGCAACAGCTGAATGGCGCACCTATCTATTTCTTCAACCCCCTGTAATGAACAATCTTAGGGTTGAAAGTGCCGGTGTCACCTCTCTACTCAAAATGCCGAACCAGCTTCTGACCGCTGAAACCTATATTTCCAATTCTGGTGGAGAGGTGAGAAAAGATGTCCCTGTTCAACTTTTCTTTGATGATGCCAGGACTGGCCAGGTGGTTTCTGATTTTGAACCTTTTGATGAGAAGAATTTTGCTTTTCAGGCATTTGCTGGGGAGCCGGGGATTGTACATGGAATAATAGAGATTCCCGAAGACGACTTTACTTATGACAACCGGCGGTTTTTCCAGTTTCGCATGACCGATCAGATCCGCTGTGCCGTGATCCGGCAGAACGAAACCGACGGCTCTCTGCTCAAACTGGCACTATTGGCACTGAACAGGACAACACAGGTCGTTGAGCTGGAGGAGCACCTCTTTGGCACTGTTGGAGCAACACTTTTGTCCGACAAGGATGTGGTGATACTGCTTAATCCTGGTGAACTCACTTCCCGAGAGATTGAAGCTTTGCAAGAATTTGTTACTGACGGTGGTTCTGCCTTGATTTTTCTGGGGGAATTGTTAGAGAGCTCCGGTGGCGGGAATTGGTTGAGGGAGTTTGATCTTGGAACCTTCACCGGCACAAATCGCTTGGCCGGTGAAAACTTTCTTACGGTTGACCGCATTGCCTTAAAACATCCCTTATTCAGTGAATTTCCTGCCACCAGTCTCCGGGATGAGATGCCGCAAATATTCGCACACCACAGGATGAAGGGCTTCCGGCGGTCTCAGGTCATTTTGTCACTCTCGAACGGCGAACCATTTTTGACTGAGAAAGAAGTTGGGTCCGGACGTATAATTCTCTTTTCAGCACCACCCGACCTTGCCTGGACTGACCTACCTGTTCGAGGCATCTTTGTGCCGCTGTTACACAGAATTTTGATTTACCTCACATCTGAAGTATCCGGCAAAATGGAAGTAGCAGTAGGAGATACACTTACCATTCCCATCTCTCGGGAAGATTTGTCAAAAGAGATTGTTATCCGATCGCCCAATGGTATCAAAACAAAAGTTGTGCCGGACTATTCCAGAGAAAGGATTATCATAGAAAACCTGGATATAACAGGTGTTTACGAGGTGACGTTGGGAGGAGAGTTGTTCACAACCTTTGTGGCGAACCTGGCCTCAACGGAGGATCCTTCAAGACGTCTGGAAGAAGATCAACTGAACGATCTATTTGTCGGCGGCTCAGCAAGAGTCATCAGCATAGACGAAGACCCGGTCCTAGCGGTAGATGAGGCGAGAAGAGGAACAGAGCTGTGGCACATTTTCCTCATTTCAGGGCTGGTATTATTGAGTGCAGAAACTTGGATTGGTCGGGTTAGGGAGGAATAACCTGTTGTTGGATATTGAAAAAATATCAAATGAAAAAGCTTTTCTTATTGGTGTTGTCACAGGCGGTCTTTCACCGGAAGTTGTTGAAGAGCATCTGGATGAATTAGAGCTTTTAACTGAAACGGCGGGAGCTGAGACTGTGGGTCGATTTACACAAAGAGTAAATCGCATCAGCCCAAAATATTTCATCGGCAAAGGGAAGGCAGAGCAAATTGTCAATCAGGCCAAGATGCTGGATGTAAATCTGATTGTATTTGATGACGAGCTTTCTCCAACTCAAGTGAGGAACTTCCTGAGATTGGATGAATCCATTAAGGTTATTGATAGAACAGCCCTTATTCTAGATATATTTACACAGCATGCCAGGACAAGAGAAGCCAAAACGCAGGTGGAACTGGCCCGTCTTGAGTACATGCTTCCGCGGTTGACGCGCATGTGGACTCATCTGGAGCGACAAATGGGCGGCATCGGTACCCGTGCCGGCGCTGGTGAGACTCAGATCGAAATCGATCGGAGACTGGTTCGTGACCGAATATCGAAACTTCAGAAAGAAATGAAAGGGATTGAAAAAGAGCGAGAAACTCAGAGCCGAAGACGGGAACAAAAATTCAGAATTTCTCTCGTTGGATACACTAATGCGGGAAAGTCAACTCTCCTAAATGTGCTAACAGGTGCTGATGTCTATATCAAAGATCAGCTTTTCGCTACGCTGGACACCACGGTCAGATCACTTGCCCTTGACAGAAAACATAAAGTACTTATAAGTGATTCTGTAGGATTCATCAGGAAGCTTCCTCACTCTCTGGTGGCGTCATTCAGAAGTACACTGAAGGAAGCTGTCGACTCAGATCTACTTCTGCTTGTGGTGGATGCCAGTTCAAGACTGCTGGATGAGCAACTGGAGACGGTAAAGGAGGTGCTTACTTCCATAGGGACCAGAGGTAAAGAGACAGTTGTAGTGGCAAACAAGATTGACTTGCTCACACCTGCAGAATTGCGCGGCCTGAAGGATCGTTTTCCTCATGCTGTTTTTATTTCAGCTCAAAACCACCTGAGACTTGATGCTCTACTTGAAAGGATGAAGAAAAGCCTGGAAAGTTCGTACCAGACGGCGGAGGTTACATTTTCCGCTTCGTTGGGGAAAGAGATTGCTTCAGTCTATGAGCGGGTGGAAGTGCTGGAACAGGATTATCAGTCAGATGAAGTTCACCTTAAGATCCGTGGTAATAGCAGTGTAATTGAACAGATTGTGGCTCAATCAGAGGACGGGGAAGCCTAAATAAAAAACTCCCGAACCGGGGCATTGTTGGAACTCGGTTTAGTCACGGTGGGTACCTCCCGGATGATTCAAGTTTCCTTGATCCCGATAGCAATCAGGAAAGGCCTGCTTTCCTCATCCGAAGTTCAGTTCCCATTTATTATTATTGTAGGTTCCAAAAATGCCGGAACCGGTCCGGGGAATTTTTAAAGAGCTTAACGTCATATTACCCTACCCCTACAATAAATAAAAGAAAAACTGTCCTGTTATTCTTTTACATCGGGTTGTTTCTGATCAGATTTGATATTGCTGTATTTGTTGTAGTAGGTGTCGCCCATCTCAGAGAAAAAGCGAAGCACTTTTCCTACCTTGGACGGTTTCTCTATTTTGGACGGATCTTTTGTTTTGTCGGACTCTGACACCCGTTTAATTCCGTAATGAACCACCGTATCAAAAAAATCCTGAACGTGGGCTAGAGTTTCGCCAAGCCGTTTTGAGAATGAACCGCTCATTGCAAAAAAGACATCATTTCAGTGATTTCGGTTGTGGGAGATTTACAGGCATAATTCTGGCAGACATAAACTGTCGTCTTTCCGTTCATGGCGACCTGTGTTTCAGTGAAAGGGGCGATGCGGACCACCTCTTTTTGCTGGCTGTCTGACGGCTTCAGTATAACAACCTTATTTGGGAGGAAAGATTCTTGGATGCGCCTCAACATTGATCGTGTGTCTTCGCTCTGCCTATCGCCAACCACTACAATCTCGTAGGATGGTCCGATACCAAAGTCAACAGCTGAAAGAAGTTGTGTGAAAGCGGTGGGTGATTTTTCTACATTTTCGGAAAAAAGTTTTCCGATGGTGGCAGCCATATTTTCGTATTCGCTCTTTCCAGTGATCCGTCCTAATCGCAGAAGCACCAGTGCCGCCACGGAATTTCCGGAGGGAATGGCACCATCATACAGCTCTTTAGTTCTGACGATCTGCTCCTCGCCGTCATCGGCGGTGAAGAAGAAGGCGCCGTTAGCTTCATCCCAGAAGAGGTCAGTCATGATCTCGGTGAGGAGCAAACTTTCCGAAAGATATTTTACATCAAACGTCGCTTCATAAAGCTCCAGAAGACCCCAGGAGAAAAAGGCATAATCCTCAAGATGGGCTGGTAGAGACGATTCGCCTTGCCTGTACCGCTTAAGTAATCTGCCATTATTGTCATTAAGATTTTCCAGGACAAAATTGGCGGCGTTCCTTGCGGCCTGTGCGTAGGTATCATCATTCAGCACTTGTGCCCCTTTTGCGAATGCAGCAATCATCAGTCCGTTCCAGTCAGTGAGTATCTTGTCATCCTTCAAGGGGTGCACCCTCTTATCTCTGGTGTCGAAAAGCTTCTGACGCATCTTTTCCAGCTTCCCTCTGAGCTCAGATGTTTCCATATCTCTATCCTGAGCCACTTTCGCGATTGAGTTGGTAAGATGCGGTATATTTCTTTCTGTAGAATGCCCAGTTGATTCTTCACGGAAATTCCCTTCTTTGGAAAAGTTGTACACTTCACCAAACAGGGTACCGTCACTTTCACCCAGAATAGATTTCACCTCATCCTCAGTCCAGAGGTAAAACTTCCCTTCTTCACCTTCACTGTCCGCATCTTCTGCTGAGAAAAAGCCTCCTTCTGATGATGTCATGTCTCGAAGGACGTAACTGAATGTCTCACGGGCAGTTGTGGCATATTCTTCTTTGCCTGTCACCTGATATGCCTCCAGGTAGGCTATGGCGTTGATGGCCTGATCATAGAGCATTTTTTCAAAATGAGGGAGAAGCCACTCCCGATCCGTTGCGTAACGGTGGAATCCAAAACCGACGTGATCATAAATGCCACCTTTTCGCATGGCTTCCAAAGTTTTCTCCACCATCATAAGTGCAGTTGGATCACCTGTTCTTTTGTGATAGCGGAGTAGAAATGAAAGGTTGTGGGCTGTGGGAAATTTCATTCGCCCCTCGAATCCGCCATTTTCATCATCAAATTTTTGTAGAAACTGAGCGAAAGCACTCTTCAGAGTTTCTTCTGAAAGATCCTCGGTACCGGAAGGAGAGAAAGAATTTTGGAGGTGCTGTACCATCTGTTCTGCGGTAGTTAATAGTTTGTCTCTTTCCTCGTGCCACATTTTCCCAATGCGCGGAATAAGGTCAACCATACCCATTCTTTGAAAGCGGCTCTCTTTCGGGAAATAGGTACCAGCGAAGAACGGTTGCTTGTCTGGTGTCATGAGGATGGTGAGAGGCCAGCCGCCACTGCCGGTCATCATTTGGCAAACTGTCATATAAATGTTATCTATATCGGGCCGCTCCTCACGGTCTACTTTTATGTTGATAAAATTTTCGTTCATAAGTGCCGCCACTGTGCTGTCTTCAAACGATTCGTGTTCCATGACATGGCACCAATGGCATGTAGAATAACCGATGGAAAGGAAAATAGGCTTGTCCTGTTTCTCAGCAGCAGCGAATGCTTCCTCGCCCCAGGGATACCAATCCACCGGGTTGTCCTTATGCTGCAGGAGATAAGGGCTCTGCTCCTGGGCCAGTCTGTTCATCTTCATTTTCCCCTCAGTTGATTGACAACCGGTGGAAATTATTGCAAGAATGATTGTTCCACCAATACAGGTTATCTTGTTCATGATTGAAGGAGAAATTAATCGCTTACCTCTCTGAATCCAAGAGGTAGCTGTTGTATTTCCCTCGGTGAAAAGCTAATTTCACTGGCTCTAACTTTGGATTACTGCCTCGAGGCTTACCG
>SCKS01000047.1 GCA_004124465.1 Fidelibacterota bacterium | reverse complement strand
GGTACGTCAACCAACTGGCTGATCCTGAGATCGACAGCAGCGCTGCAAAGGATGTATGCCTGTTCCCGAGTTAGGCCTTTTTCTCTCACCAGATATTCAATCATCTGCAGCAGTGCGTCCCGGGCTGCAAGAGTTAAATCTTCTGACAGATTCTCAAGGTCACCAATACGTTCACCATCAAGGTAGGCCTGTTGCGGAGTCACTTTATCTTTCAACTTAATTGGGTAGCCTACTGTTCCGTAGAATGAGCCTGGCGCTATCTTCTTTAATTGATTGTCGTGACCTTCAACATGTGGTTGGGTGATGTCCTTTCCTTTCCCTTTCAGTACCTCTACTTCAACTTTAACGATAGCGCTCATTTCAATGGCGGTCCCTGACACCTCGCCATCACCTTGAGCATAATGTATATCTCCCATAGAAAGCAGTGCTCCTTCTACGAACACCGGGAGGTAAAGGGTTGTCCCAACCTGCATCTGTTTTACATCCATGTTTCCACCGTTTTCTCTCGGTGGTACGGTCCTCAAACACCGGTCAGCGTGTTGACCACCCGGGCCACAGATATCAGATGGTTGCGCGTCCATTGGTTCCGGTGGTAGGACAAATCCTCCAGCTGCAGCTAAGGCTGTTTCTCGTTGATACATTTTCTCTACTTCTTCTGGTCCAGGTGCAACACCAACAGTCCCCATAAATCCGGCAAAAGGAACCTTTATCCCTGGCATGTCTACCGAGGTGGCTGCGCTCCTGTCTAGGTTCCAGCGTACAATGTGTGGCTCTGGATAGAGGTCTCTTAAGAAACCAAAGCCAGGAACAATCACCGTGTAACCGAAGGGGTTAGGCTCAATATCAATAAGCGTCACCGCCAAAACGTCGCCTCGCTCAGCTCCGTTGATATAGACAGGGCCCGTTAATGGGTGTACCACGTTCAGATTTGCTCCCGCTACATCGGCCGGTGTCGATTCCTCAGTGAACGGGCTGTCCAAAGCATCCCTGGTTTCATAAACAAGCACATCACCGGGATCTGCATGAGAAACGGGTGGAATTGCCCAGTGCCATCGATTATGACAATTCGGATCATCAACGCAGTGATTGCCCGCCGCCGAAATTTTTATCGTTCTCCCTCCAGCGGTCTGCTGCTTTGAACAACCAATCAGAAATAGAGTGATAAAAATCGTGTACAGTAGTCTTGTCATCCTGTTCATTATATTCCCCTTCAATAAAGTTTTAGCTTCCTAATATTAAATAATAACTACAGTCTTAGTTACAATCAAGGATTTCTAGCTAGTAGTCCCAAATACTTTCTTGAGAAACACACAAATATCCCCTATTTCATCATTCGAAATCTCGTGGGCTATGGGATACTCCCGCCATGTGAGGCTAAATCCTGACTCCTTTAATGTATGAAGGGTTTCTTTTGATTGCTTTAGAGGTAATATAGGATCATATAATCCATGTGCTGCAAAAATTGGTGTCTCCGTAGGCAAGTCTTCTCGGCCTTTCATATTCTCCCCATCCATAAGAAAACCACTTAGGGCCACCACGGCGCCAATCGGAGTTTTCATGTGGAGCATCACATCCAAACACATCCCAGCACCTTGAGAAAAACCCACAAGAACAATCTCTTTTGAGGTAAACCCTTTTTCTTGAACATCGTTTACAAGAGAGATTAGCGTCTCCCTGCTTTTGATCCTTTCCCGCTTAGAGTTTTCATTCATCGGGAATGAAAACCACCCTTTCCCTGTGCCCCCTGTGCCTGATACATCAAAGGGGGCGTTAGGAAAAAAACAGTGGGTGCTCGGCTGTTTTAGACTCTGTGCTAAAGGAATAAGATCGTGCTGATTTGCTCCCCAACCATGCAAAACAATCAATGCCCTGTTTGCCTTCCCCTCCGCTGAAGGAAGTTCAATTACAGGCAACAACTTTATACTGGTGTTGATAGATCTCTCGCTTTTCATCGACCATTACCTTTTTAAACAATGAGAGATTTAATTCTTTGTTTAGATCAGAGAAGAGGGGCACTGCATCGGATTGAAAAACGATGGGGTGAAACGTTAGATAAAGATGTGTTAGGAACGGTGCGAACCTAGTGTATGTCTTAGCCCCTCCGATAATGAAACATTGATCCGTAAACACCTCTGAAAGAACCATTTTTGGTTTCATTTCTCTATGCATTACTACTATTGATCGACCGTCAAGTTCTGTGGCCAATGTTTTTTCAGTGGCCGACCCCATCACCACGGTTTGTCCCATTGTCTGTTTTCTGAACAAAGGAAGGTCGGCTGACCATTCCACCGTTTCACTAGAATGCCGGGCAATCATCCCATTCGCGGTGACAGCTGCCGTTAGGATTACATCCATGTTTTTAGTGGGTGTTTTTAACTGTTCCAGCAACAACGGTAATTCGGTTGTCTGGATTGCAGTAAGAGCGAATCGCGGCGTTTACTTGATCTAGAGTTAGGGCATTTATAATATCAGGGTACTCATCCATAAAGGATAGCTCTTTACCCCTTTCCACCGTCGTAAGAATTCTTGTTGCAAGCCCAGCAGTCGTATCAAGCCCAACTTTGTACATGCCAGCAATGGTCGATTGTTTTGCAGTAAGTTCATCCAAAGTCACCCCCTTCTCATACCACAAACAAAGTTCCCGGCTGATGGATTCTTTAGCAGTTTCCAAAACATCCGGACCAAATGTTCCCCAAATATACCAGTAGCCATCATTGCCCTCTTCCACGCCACCTGTTGCAGATTGAATTCCATATGTGAGACCTTCCTGATCCCGAATAGTCGCCATAAGCCGCGCTGAAAAATTACCCCCCAAAATGAAATGGCTCATCATAACAGAATAATAGTCTTTGTGATCTCGGTGGATACCGATTCCATGCCCAGTAACAAGATCAGCGCTGGTTTTGTCTGGAACATGAACTGTTTCCAATGAAGCTCTCTCTACTGTTTTTGCTACCAAATCAACCTTTTGTTCAATTGTGAAGGATGTTTGCTTCCAGCCACGGAATCGTCGATGGATTTCATGTTCTATAGTACTATGATCCACCTCTCCGACAAAACTGACATTCATAGAACCCAATCCATAATAATCTTTGTGGAAAGACATTAATTCTTCAGTTGTAACTTTTTCAATCGCTACAATTTGATCATCCAGGCTGGGAATAGAATTGGGGTGGCCCTCTGGATATAGCTGGCGAAGAAATACTTCAACAGCACGGGTGCGAGTATCTTCTTTCTGTTTCTTCAACTCTGCCCGTCTCCTTTGAATGAGTGATTTTAGATCCTCTTGGTGATATGCCGGCCCAGCCAACTGTTCAGCCAACAATTCAATCACAAGTGGAATATCATTTTTCAGGCATCTTCCTGAAAAGTGAACACGGTATCGACCCGTTGTAAAACCCAGGCTTGCCCCAACAGATTCCAAGGCTTCGCCTATTTCAAATTTGTCCCTCTTTTTTGTCCCGAGATCCAGCATCGCCCCCGCCATTTCAGGAATAAGCACGTTATCCTTGGCAAAGACGCTACCACCCAAAAAGCTTCCCCGATATGTTATAACATCTTTTATCTCTGTCTGTAATGAATATATATCTAGGCCGTCTAGTGGTGAGGAGTGTGTTACCCGTGGTGCCAGAGCTGTATTAGAATCAACCATTTTGATCGCTTGGTTTCGGGATAAAAAACCCGGTTGTGCTTTGGTCTTCTTTCAAATATGTATTAGCAACACGCCGAATATCGTCTATCGAAACGTTTTCAACTTTTTTCAAAAACGTTGTGTAATAAGTCCAATCACCCAAAGCGATTGCTTCATTCAGGTTGCTTGCAACGGAGTATGTGCCATCCCTTGTGAACGCTGTTTGAGCGTTAATCTGGGACTTAGCTCGCTGGAGCTCCTCTACGTCAACTCCGTCGCTAATGATTTTTGCATACTCATCCAAAATTTCTTTCTCTACGTCTTCGCAGGAGTCGTCTCCTGCAATAAAGAGATATGTTATAAAAAGACCATTGTCATGAAGAGGGTAGGACCATACGTTCACATCTGCTGCGAGGCCTGTATCGATAAACCTTTTATAAAATCTGCTTGTTTTCCCGTATCCAAGAATCCGGCCCAAAATTTGAAGTGCATAGATATCTTTGTTTGTCCCTTCCGGTATTTTGTGCGCGATTCCAATAATAGGCATCTCACCAGCCCGCTTTACGGTAATTCTTCTTGGTCCCTCTTGGATCGGTTCTGTTGTATACATCTCAGGGATTGTGTGGGGGGATCTTGAGATGGAGCCAAACTTTTGATCCAGCAAGACAAGGGTCTTGGCTTTATCAAAATCTCCAATAACCGTAACGGTTGCGTTGTTGGGCCAGTAAAAAGTATCATAAAATTCTTTAAGTCGCTCTGTTGGGACGTTCTCGATATCGGATCGCCATCCGATAGTTGAATGATGATATGGGTGCGCCTGATATGCTGTTGCCCAGATGTTTTTATCCAGTGCTTCCCACGGGTCGTTTTCTCCTCTTTCAAATTCATTTCTTACAACTGTCATCTCTGATTTTCGGTCATCATCCCTTATAAAAGCCGAGCGCATTCGGTCCGCTTCTATTTTAACTGCTTGAGGTAAATGCTCTTTCGGTAACAGTTCGAAATAGTTTGTCCGGTCGAACCACGTAGTCGCGTTGATCGTTGCGCCCACATCTTGAAGCACATTCCATATGGCTGTTCCCCCCTCCTTATTAAACTGCTCCGATCCTTTGAACATGAGGTGTTCAAGTAGGTGGGTTGATCCAGTATGGCCGATTGCCTCATTTCTTGAGCCCACTCGATATGTAACCATAAAAGTGATGACCGGTGCGTTATGGTTTTCAAGAAAAAGTACCGTTAAACCATTTTTCTTGTGCTGGTATTCAGTGATTCCTCCGGATTCTTTAATCTGATTAAACATTTTATTCATGGGAAACTTTCTTGTTTAAGGAATAAAAAGTAAAGTCTATTTTATAATGCTTGCAAGAGCCTTAAAGGTGTCACCACTGGCTATCTGCTGTAACTCGAACAAAGCCATTTCCACAGATGTCATGTTGGCGCCCAGGGCATCCATCTTTTTAAGCCCCAGGTTGTGATTCACCTTGTGGCGTGACATGACCGCATCTGTTACAACGTGCACATCATAATTTTTAATCAACAAATCCTGAACGGTTTGGTAAATACATACATGCGTTTCTATACCACAGACCAAAGTCTGGTTTTTGTTATAAGATTTTATCTTTTTTGACACAACATCATTTCCTAGGCAACTAAAGGTTATCTTCTCCAATAATTCAGCACCATTCAAAGCTGTTGCAACTTCACCCAGGGTCGGGCCCAGCCCGGTTGGATACTGCTCGGTCCAAACAACTGGTATGTTGAGAATTTTAGAACCTTCAATAAGCCGGCAGATGTTTTGTTTTGTTTTTTCTTGTTCATGCATTGCGGAAAAGATCTTTTCCTGCACATCAATAACTAAAAGCAGGGTTTCTTCAGCTATTAATTTCATGCTTTATACACCAATCGCCTTCGCCACTTCATCTGCGTGACCTTTTGGGGAAACCTTTGGAAAGGTGTGGGTAACAACATTGTTTTTATCCAAAACGATGGTTCGCCGAATGATTCCTTCATATTCGCGCCCGTACATTTTCTTGGCGCCCCAGACACCCAGCTTTTTTAGTATAAGATGGTTTTCATCACTTAAAAGTGGATAGGTGAGCCTACATTTATCCACAAATTTTTTCAAAGCTTTGGGTGGGTCTGCTGACAGTCCATAAATGTCGGTGTTGCCTTTTTCAAACCTTTTTATTCTAGACTGAAACTCAGTCGCTTCAACTGTTCATCCTGGTGTGCTGGCTTTGGGATAACAGAAAATTACTTTTCTTCTAGATGTGTTTAAGCTGTTTTGGGTCCCGTTATGGTCTTGCAAAATTATTTCGCCCACTGGTTCACCAATATCAATCATGGCCGCTCCCCATTGTATTTTCTCATAACACCAACGACGACTCCCTGGACCCTTACTCTTTCCACTTCATAAAACATTGAATCTAGGCTCCTGTTTGCTGGCTTTAATTCAATTTCACCATTTTTTCGATAAATCTTTTTGATCGTTACCTCTTGGTTGTCTATTAAGGCAACAACGGTCTGACCGTTTTGCACATCTACCTTTTCCTGCACAACAATAAGGTCTCCATCTTGAATCTGTTCCTCTATCATGGAATCTCCAGACACTTTAAGGACATAATGTTTACCGCGGCGTAGAAAAGATGCTGGAACGTCTATGGCGTCTGGATTTGTTATTGCTTCGATCGGTTTCCCGGCGGCCACCGTACCTAGCACTTCAAGGGCGTTATAATTTGAATCATCAGGGCAGAGTTCAATTGAGCGGGTTCTATTCCACTCGTGGCGAATTGCTCTCTTTTCTTTTAACGCCCGGATATGTTTATAAACAGTACCTTTCGATGTAAACCCGAAACTTACGGCGATCTCATCAAAGGTTGGTGCGTAGCCGTGCCTAGAGATATATCCCCTTAAGTAGTCAAGAATCTCTTTCTGTCGCTTAGTTAAAAACATGGGTACAAAAAGCGTACAAATTTATATCGTTTCCTTGTGAAAGTAAAGGTGTTGAGTTTATATCTTAGAATTCGAGCTGTGAACGAATCCCATCAACGCGGCGACGAAGATCAGACTTTTCTTTCATCTTTTCTTTTACCGCCCGACAAGCATGTATTACAGTAGAATGGTCTCGCCCTCCAAAGTGCATCCCTATATTTTCCAGTGAGGTTCCCACAATTTCTCTGGATAGATACATGGCTACCTGCCTAGCGCCAGCTACCTCCATTTTGCGTCCGCGACCAATCAACTTTTTTTCTGGCACGTCCATAGCTTCACTCACACTTTGTATCACATCGTCAATGGATACTGTTTTTGTACCAGATCTGCCTAAAGTTTCACGGAGTGCTCGTTTGGCCAGGGGCATGGTAATGTCCGAATGTGACAGTGATGAATAAGCCAACAACTTAATAAGAGCTCCTTCCATTTCACGTATGTTCCCACGGATATTTGTTGCGATAAGTTCTGTTATCTCATAGGGTATTTCTAGTTTGTCCTCTTCTGCCTTTTTCTGAAGGATTGCTATTCGCGTTTCCAAGTTGGGTGCCTGAATATCAACAATTAAACCAGATTGAAACCGTGAAAGCAGTCGGTCCTTCAGCCCGTACAATTCACTGGGGTGGCGGTCGGTTGTCAAAACAACCTGTTTTCCTCTTTGATAAAGATCATTAAACGTATGAAAAAACTGTTCCTGGGTTTGTTCCTTTTTCTGAAAAAATTGAATATCGTCAACCAATAGACTCTCAACATTTCTGTGTCTTTCCGAAAACGAAGAGCTGTTATTATTTTGAATTGCTGAAATAAAATCAATTGTAAATTTTTCACTTGTGGTATAATGAACACGTGGCGTAGGTGAGCGCTGCAACACTTTATTTCCGATGGCTTGAAGAAGGTGTGTCTTTCCCAATCCAACACCACCGTAGATGACCAGTGGATTAAATGATGTTTGTCCTGGCGAATCAGCTACAGAAACAGAGGCGGCTTTTGCCAGCTGATTATTTGATCCCTCCACAAAGCTATCGAAGGTGTAGCGCCTATTTAGTCTACTGCCGTTATCATAGTATTGGCTCGCATCGCGTCGCTGATCCGTAAACATCTTGGGCTCTTTAACACTTTCACCATTGTCTGCCTCTTCTCCTACCACCACGCTGTAGCGGACTTTTAAATCTTTTCCTGTGGCCGTTTTTAGTTTTGAAAGCAACACCTCTCGATAGTGTCTGTCTATCCATTCGTAATAGAACTTGCTTGGTACTTCTAGAGTAAGACTTTTTTCGTCAAGACCAACAGCTCGTATAGGCTCAAACCAGGTGGCAAAGGTTTGCTTACTAATTAAAGACTGAACCTCTTCTGATAAATTTGTCCAGACGTCTGATGCTGTTAAAATGGTTTTGTCCACAACTTATCCACACTGCGGTGGGGGTGTAAATTTATCCACATCGCTCCTCAGATATCAAGCGTAAAATACTGTTTTTTCATACAACAAGTACACATGAAGCACGTATTAAGGAATCGTTGCTAGGGTATTCTTTAATTGTTAATTTCACCGACCGAAAAATGGTGTATTATGAAAAGGACTTATCAACCGAGTAAGCGCAAGCGGAAAAACAAACACGGCTTCCGTTCCCGCTCTTCCTCTCCTGGCGGCAAACGTGTCCTTAGCCGCAGACGAAATAAGGGGAGAAAGAGGGTTTCGGCTTAACCACTCGTCTTATTTTTTTCGATAATCTTATGCCATCTCCCCTGAAACGGTTTTGGTTGTTTCTGTTTTCTCTGTCCCATGGGTTTTTCCAGCTTACGTCTATTATTTTATCTTTTACGGCAAGGTTCTTGATTCGAGCATACCAGTTTCTCTTCTCTCCCTTTTCCTTTCCCTCGTGTCGTTTTGGCCCCTCATGCTCTCAATATGCACTAGAAGCGTTTCAAAAACATTCTCCTGGGAAAGCTCTGTTATTAAGCTTAAAAAGGTTTTTTAAATGTCACCCTTGGGGTGCCCGTGGGCATGATCCTGTTCCCGACTAATGGATAAAAATACTGTTTTAGCTTTTCTGGTTATTGCACTCATCTTAATGGGTATGCCTTATTACTATGAAATGGTCGGTCTAGCTCCGTCACCACCCCAAGAAGAAGGTCAAGAGCCTGGTTTTGAGCCTGTTAGGGTGCCTTCGAGCAGTTCATCATTTCCTGCTCCTACGAACACAACTGTTCAAAGGAGTGGCTTTGCTAAAAGAGTTGACGAAGACGGGGTGGTAAAATCACTTTCTGAAGAAAAAATTGTTTACGTTGAGACACCCCTCTATGTGGCGGGGGTCTCTTCCCGCGGTGGGGGTTCTCTTGTTTCATTTGTATTAAAAAACTATCCTTTAAATGATTCCTCTTTGGTTGATCTTGTGGTAAAAGAAATAAACCAGGGGAATCTTTTAATAAAATTCAAGGATTTTTCGGGCGAAAGCGTAACTCTTGACAATGTTTGGGAGCTCTCTGGTCGACATGCTCATAAAGATACTCTGTCTATATTAAGTGAGGGTGGGTCAATTGATTTTTTTTCAACGATTAATGGACAAATTATTAATAAGGCCTTTACATTTAATCCGGGGGGTTACACCATTGGATTAGAGATGGATTTACAAAGCGTTGGTAGCAAGATGATGTCCCAAGAACGATTTACTCTTATTTGGAGGGGTGGTGTCCCTTCCACGGAGCCTAACAAAAGTGATGAAGCCAGTTTTTATGCCGCCAACCTTTCCCAGGGTCGTGAGATTACTAAACACAACGGAAAGGATGGCAATGTCGTCTCTTCCACAGGAAGGACTGATTGGACCGCTGTCAGGTCAAAATACTTTACCGCCGCAATAATCCCCACTTCCAGTAGTAATTACGGAGAGGTTAGCGCGAGAACTGGTGACCCCTCTGTGTCTAATAGTGAAGCACCTTTTTACGATATGGCTGTTGGCTTTTCTTCCGCTGCCCCAGCCTCAGCTATTGTCTATCTTGGTCCTCTACAATATAATAATTTAAAATCTCTTGATGTGGGCCTCGAAAACTCTATGAGTTTTGGAATCGCCCCTATACGCGGAATTGGCCGGGGTGTTCTATATCTTTTAAAGACCTTTCATGGTGTTGTCCCCAATTATGGTGTGGTGCTCATAATTTTTTCGGTCCTTGTTAAAATTGTGGTCTATCCGCTGACCAAAAAAAGTTATCAGTCTATGAAAGCAATGCAAATCCTTCAGCCAGAGATTGCGAAGCTTAAGGACAAATACCAGGGCGATCCCCAAAGACTTAACAAAGAAACCATGAAGATGTACAAAGAACGTGGGGTAAATCCACTTGGTGGGTGCCTCCCCATGCTTCTTCAGATGCCCCTTCTGTTCGCCCTTTTTATTGTTTTTCGATCCACCATTGAACTTCGTGGCGCTCCGTTCATGCTCTGGATAGATGACCTTTCCCAACCGGATGCCCTCATCCCCCTCCCTTTCTCCCTTCCGCTTTATGGAAATCAGATTAGTCTTTTGCCTCTTCTAATGGGTGTTTCCATGTTTGTTCAACAGAAAATGTCGGCTACGCAGGCTAATCCTCAACAAAAAATGATGACTCAATTTATGTCTGTCTTTTTTGTTGTTCTTTTCAACCAGTTTCCCTCGGGCCTTAACCTATACTATACACTCTTCAACGTTTTGACAATTCTTCAACAAAAATATATGGTTAACCCCAAAGAGGTGCAAAGCGTAACAAAAAAGAAGGGGTAACTTCTCCTGTTAATGCTTTCCCACCCTCCAGTTTGAACACAACTATTGCTTCTCTTGCTACCCCCGAGGGGGTTGGCGGGTTGGCGGTTATACGGATTAGTGGTCCAGACGCGTATTTTGTTGCTCAAAATTTGTGTGGAAAAGAAAAAATTAAGCCAAGGTACGCCTTATATACGCCACTTTGTTCTCCTGTTGGGCTTGAGATTGATTCTGGTGTTCTGACCTTTTTTCAAGCTCCACATTCGTATACTGGCGAAGATGTTGTTGAGCTCTCCTGTCATGGTGGTGTTATTGTTTCTACAGAGCTATTAGAAGCTTGTTACTCGTTTGGTTGTGTGTCGGCTCAACCCGGTGAGTTTACACGGCGCGCATTTTTAAACGGAAAAATGGATCTCTGCCAGGCGGAAGCTGTTGCTGATGTTATTATGTCTGAATCGTCCGCGGGGAAAGAAGCTAGCTATAAAATTCTATCTGGAAAGTTTTCGACTCTCATATTAAAGCTAAAGCAGTCCCTTTTTGTTTTGGTTTCCACGTTGGAGGGTGAACTTGATTTCACCGAGGATGAAATAACCCCTACCCCTACCAAAGAAAAGAGAGCTCTTGTCTTAAATGTGCTATCACAAACAAAAGATGTCCTTTCCACATACAGTACTGGGAAAATGCTACAGCACGGAGCGTTAATTGCACTTGTGGGCAAACCGAATGTTGGAAAATCAAGCTTGTTGAACGCAATTCTTTCTGAAGAAAGAACTATTGTGTCTGAAACACCCGGCACAACACGTGATGCCGTTGAAGTTCCTTTTCTAATTAACAACTTTCCTGTACGCCTGGTTGATACGGCTGGCATTAGGCGCTCCGATGATGCTGTTGAGGGTCTCGGCATGGGTTTCACCCGTCAATATATAGAGAATGCCGATCTTGTTTTAAAGGTGATTGATCTTTCTCTGCCAAGAGACGCTGTTGAAAAGGAGATTAAAAGCTTTAATTGTTCTAAGCCTGTCATCTATGTTTTAAATAAGTCTGACCTGTTAAACAATGGTTCAAAAAAAGCTTGGGGTTCGAACGGCCCTGGGGTTGTCACAACCTCTGCCCTGCGAGGTGATGGGGTTGATGACCTAAAAGAAATTATCTACAATAACCTTGTTAACCATTCTTCGCTTTCTGGTGCCTTGGTTCTTACAAACTCTCGACACAAGCTTTCTCTTGACTCTGTTGCCAACTCTCTTGAAAGGGCGCTTTTTATTATAGATTCAAACGACTTTCCTGAAATACTTTCTGTAGAGCTTCGAAATGCGGTTTCACATCTTGATGAAATTTTGGGTTTAACCTCTGTTGACGATATTTTGGATAATATTTTTTCAAAGTTCTGTATTGGTAAATAGTGTTTCACGTGAAACTGTGAACTTAAAGAAAAAATATGATGTGGTGGTGGTTGGTGGGGGACACGCCGGAATTGAGGCCGCTTTAGCACCGGCCAGGTTGGGACTTCGGGTCGTTCTTATTACTCTGGATGCTTCTTCAATTGGTCGAATGTCTTGTAATCCTGCCATCGGAGGCCTTGCTAAAGGACATCTTGTTCGTGAGGTTGATGCTCTTGGCGGACAAATGGGTTACTTGGCTGATGCTGCCGGGATTCAATTTAAAATGCTAAACAAATCAAAAGGGAAGGCTGTCTGGTCTCCTCGAGCACAAATTGATAAGAAACATTATGAATCTCTTGTTTCTTTTGCAGTTCAATCCGAACCAAACTTGGACGTTATTGAGAGTGAAGCGCGGAAGGTTTTAACAAAAAATGGTTTTGTTTGTGGGGTTACAATAGATGGTCAAATAAATATTTCTTGTCGCTCTCTTGTGTTAACCTGTGGAACCTTCCTTAATGGTCTTGTCCATGTTGGGAGGAGAAAAATACGTGCCGGCAGAATGGGCGAAGAGGCCTCTGATGGTATCACCGAGTCCCTTGTTTCTTTGGGTTTCACTTCAGGTCGCCTAAAAACCGGCACCCCACCACGTCTTCAATCAGGTTCAATAGATTGGGGCAAGGTTGAAGGAGTGTTTGGAGATAAAAACCCAAGGCCTTTCTCCTTTCGAACAACCAACTTCAATCCTCCAAACGTCCCATGTCATATAACTAACACCAACACAGTTACTCA